>NZ_JBIAUE010000008.1:0-209091 GCF_042892615.1 Streptomyces sp. NPDC001750
CGCGGGCGCCGCCCGCCCCCCCCCCCGCCACCCCCCCCCCCCCCCCGGCCCCCCCGCCCCCCCCCCCGGGGGGGGGGGGGCCCCCCCCCCCCCGGGGGGGGGGGGGCCCCCCCCCGCCCCCCCGCCCCTCCGTGCCGTGTATTCCCCGACGGCGGATCTGACCGGGTGGTCTATCTCACCACCCGTCAACCCCTTATTACGGTCGCGTAGGTCACATTCGTCGGTGCAGGATAAGCGTTCGTGGCAGACGATTCGAGAAACAATCAGCGTGGCGTCATCGACCGACAGGGCGTCATCGGGTCGTACGCGGCGATCGGCGACAGTTTCACGGAAGGGGTCGGCGACCCCGGCCCGGACGGGACCTACATCGGCTGGGCGGACCGGTTCGCCGTGCTTCTCGCGGACCAGCTTCCGGAATCCGCCGGGGGCACGAGCGCCGAAGGCCCCACGCACCCGGGCTTCCGGTACGCCAATCTCGCCGTACGCGGACGCCTCCTCGACCAGATCGTCGAGGAACAGGTGCCGCGCGCCAAGGAGCTGGCACCCGACCTGGTGAGCTTCTGCGCGGGCGGCAATGACATCATCAGGCCCGGCACCGACCCCGACGACGTGGCCGAACGCTTCGAGCGCGCGGTCGCCGAACTCACCGACTCGGTCGGCACCGTCATGGTCACCACCGGTTTCGACACCCGGGGCGTTCCCGTGCTGCGCCATCTGCGCGGCAAGGTCGCCACGTACACCGCCCACGTACGGGCCATCGCCGACCGCTACGGCTGCCCCGTCCTCGACCTGTGGTCGCTGCGCTCCGTCCAGGACCGGCGGGCCTGGGACGACGACCGGCTCCACCTGTCACCCGAGGGGCACACCAGGGTCGCGCTGCGCGCCGCCCAGGTCCTCGGGATCGAGGTGCCCGCCGACCCCGACCAGCCGTGGCCACCGCAGGCCCAGCGCGGCACGCTGGAAGTCCGCCGCGACGACATCCACTGGGCGCGCGAGCACCTGGTGCCGTGGATCGGCCGACGGCTGCGCGGCGAGTCCTCGGGCGACCACGTCGAGGCCAAGCGGCCGGACCTCCTGCCGCTCTGAGGAACGTCGCGCGGCGGCGTCGCCCGCCGGGAGGACGGCCCGGACCTCGCCGACGGGATCCGGCCGGCGCCCCCCGCCCCGCGCGCCCTCCCACCTCGCCGCCGGCCCCCGCCCGGGGCCGACGAGAGGGGCACACCTGTCGGAGGTCGCGCGGATCCGGGCCGGCCCGCCTTCACGGACGCCCGGCGAGCGACGACGGCGGGGCCGCCGGTATCCGTTCCAGCACCCCGCCCGCGAACACGTCGTAGAGCGGCAGTGTTTCCAGGTGCACATAGCCGATGTGGCAGTCGCACACGGCCAGCGGGCAGGCGCGCGGACGGAGCGCCTCCAGGTAGCTCCCGTCGTAGAGGTTGCCCAGCTCCGCCCGCACGAAATGACAGCGCCGCACCGTGCCGTCGCCGTCCACGGAGATCACCGACTCGCCCGTCCGGCACGGCAGTCCGGCCGACCGGTGCGGATGCCTGCTGTACGGGAAGAGCGGGTCGATCGCCGTCCAGCGGTCCGCCTCCTCGTCCGTGTAGGTGTGCCCCTCCGCCGCGTTCACCCACAGGTACACCTCGTCCGGCAGCGCGGCACGCAGCCGACGGGCCTCGTCGAGGTGCTCGTCGAGCCCGACCACGCCGACGCTGTGGCGGATGCCGAGCGCGGACAGCTCCCGGCACTTGCCCAGGAACCGCTCGTAGGGCGTCTGCCCCGGGTGGTACGTGCACCAGAGCGCGATCTTCTTGCGGCCGGCCTCCCCCGCCTCGGCCAGCCAGGCCGTCCGGCCGCTGAGATTGGTCTGGATCGCGACCCGGCCGATGTGCGGCAGCCGGGCGAGATCGACCAGCGCTCGCCGGTACCAGGACCGGACCAGGCCCTCGCCCCACGGCGTGAACAGGACCGAGAGCCGGTCGCCGGTCCGCTCCGCCGCCCACGCCGTGAACCGCTCCAGCGCCGCGCGGTCGGCGCGCAGCTGGTCCGGGCTGTCCCGCCGCTTGGCGAACGGGCAGTACGGGCAGTCGTAGTCGCAGGACGCGAGCGGACCGCGATAGAGGATGGTCAGGTCCATGGGCGCGCTCACTTCAGCTCGTACGCGGCCATCGCGGCCCGTACGCCGGGGGAGAACAGCTCGGGGCCCAGCGCGTCGGAATGGGCCAGGCCCTCGGGGGAGAGCCTCAGCAGACCGGACGCCCCGGCCCCCGTGTCGAGCCAGCCACGTTCCTCGAACCGGGCCAGCTCGGCGGGGAAGTCGTCGGCGGGGAGGCTGCCGAACCTTTCGCGGTAGTCGGCCAGCGCCATGCCCTCGGCCTGGAGGACCGACTGCAGGAGGTGGCGTCGGCGCGCCTCGTCGCCGTCGACGTACCGCCCCACCTCGGCGCGCGAGAAGTCCTCGGTGGCGGCGTAGCCGTCGATGATCGCCCGCACCTCGCGCATCTCCACCGCGTAGTCGAAGGAGTAGTGCAGCCGTGAGGTGTACGAACGGGCCCCGCACCCCAGACCGATCATGCCGTCCGTCTGGCAGGCGTGGTCGTCGGGTCCGTCCGTGCGCGGGGCGTCGGCGCGGCGGAACATCCGCATCGACACCTGCTCGTAGCCACGGGCGAGGAGATGGTCCCGGCCCGCGCGGTACAGCCGCAGCCGCTGCCGGTCCCAGGCGGCGTCCGCCGCTTCCTCCTCGTCCGCGCGCGCCTCCGCGCCCAGCCGGCCGAGACCGGTCAGCGGGCGGACGTACAGCGGGTACAGGTACAGCTCCTCCGGCCGCCACCGCAGCGCCGCGTCCAGCGAGGTGTGCCAACTGTCCTCGGTCTGCCCGTCGATGCCGTAGATCAGGTCGATGTTGAGGACCGGGACACCGGCGTCGCGTATCCGGTCCAGGGCGTTCTCCACATCGACGCGGCGCTGCGGCCGGACGGCGGCGCGGGCCTCGGCCTCGACGAAGCTCTGCACCCCGATGCTGATCCTCGTCGTGCCCCGGCCCGCGAGGACGGCCAGCCGGTCGGCGGTCGCGGTGGACGGCGACGTCTCGACGGACAGCGGGACGGCCCGCAGATCGGCGCCCATCCGCTTCTCCGCGATGTCGCACAGCCGTTCCAGCTCCGCCGCCGTCAGGAACGTGGGCGTGCCCCCGCCGAACGCCGCGGCGGCGAACCGTACCGGTTCCGCGTCGCCCAGTGCGTCCCGGACGGCGATGGCCTGCCGGTCCAGCGCGTCGAGGTACCGGGTCGTCAGCTCGTCGGGAGCGCCGATCCGCGTGAACAGGTTGCAGAAGCCGCAGCGGACCTCGCAGAAGGGTATGTGCAGGTAGAGCGAGAGCGTGTCCTTGCGCTCCGACGCCCACAGCTCCCGCAACGCCGGCCGGTCCGGCAGCGGGCGGTAGGCCGTCTTGTGCGGATAGGCGTAGACGTAGCTCCGGTAGGGACGGACGGCCGGTGCGGCGGTGGTGGTGCGGCTCATGACGCGGTGGCCCCCGGTTCCAGGAAGAAGTGCGCGTACGGGACCGTCCACACGGACTCGTGGCCGATCCGGTGACCGGTGTAGCCGTCGTCCCCGTACGCCGTGCCGTGGTCGGAGCAGACGATGGCGAAGCAGCGGCGACGGCTGCTCGCGGCGGCGAAGAGACGCCCGATGTGGGCGTCGACGTATTCGAGCGCGGCGGCGTGGGTGGCTCGGGAGTCGCCCGCCTCGGGGGTGGCCCCCGGCGTGTGGAACCAGTTGGGCTGGTGCAGCGCGGACACGTTGACGAAGAGGAACAGCCGCTGCTCCGGGGCGAGGGAGGAGACCACCCGCTCCGCCCGGGCCACCTGTGCCTCGAAGGACGTGGGCGACGCGACACCGAACTCCGGTTCCCAGTGGCTCTCCTGGAACAGGCCGGGCAGCACGGAGCCCAGTGCCCCCTGCTTGTTGAAGAACCCGACACCGCCGATGCACACCGTGCGGTACCCCACCGAGGCGAGGCCGGACGGCAGGTCCGGCGTGTCGAAGACGAAGGTGCCCGACGCCGTGGACTCGCTGCCCGCGAACCGGGCCGCGAACAGCCGGGGATGGGGCCCCGGGCCGACCGGGGTAGGCAGGAAGCCCGCGAACATCGCCTGGTGCGAGGCGTAGGTGAAGCTGCCGGGAGCGTGGCGCGTCTCCCACGCGCCGCCGGGCAGATGGCGCGCCAGATGGGGGATGCGTCCCGCGGCGGCGAGCTCCTGCGCCACGTCGTGGCGCAGCGTGTCGAGGGTGACGAACAGCAGGTCGTGGCTTCCCACGACTCCGCTCATGTCCGGGTTCTCGCAGGCCGAGGCGGCGGCCGCGGTGTCAGTGAGTGGGGGTTGCACGGTGGTTCCTTGCTCGGTTCAGTACGGCGGCGACCTGCGCCGCGTAGGTGTCCAGGCCCTCGGCACCGCTGCCGGGGAGCCCGGTCAGCCGCGGCAGCAGGTCACCGAAGGCGTTGACCTCGCAGACCGCGAAGCGCCGCAGGTCGGACGAGGGCAGCAGATCGACGCCGACAGACAGTGTGTCCGGGAAGCACGCGGCGGCCCGTTCGCACACGGCCAGGGCCTCGGCCCAGTCGCCGCCCGCGGCCGTGACGGCCGCGCGGAACTCGTCGAGATCCCCCCGCGCGCCGCCGAGGTGGAGATTGGTCATGGGGGAGCGGCTGGTACGCACGACGGCGTGGGTGGCGCGGCCCGCCACCACCACGACCCGCAGGTCCGCCGCCCTGCCGCGCCGGGTCGCCTTGGGCAGCCAGCGTTCCACGTGCAGCCCGTCCGGAGCGAGCGCGTCGACGATCGCCCCGACCTCCCGCTCCGTCGTGCAACGGCGCACCCGCAGCGAATTGAAGAGCCGGCCGGCCGCGTCGCGCTCCACCGATGTGGTGGCCCGCACCCGGCCGGGTCCGGCCGTCTCCACAGCCAGGACCCCCGAGGCGGACGAACCGTGCGCGAGCTTCACGAAGGCCCTGGGCATCCCGTGGACCGCCATCCGCTCGCGCACGTCCGCCCAGTCGCGCACCGCGGGGGCCGCGACCCCCGACGTCGGCGAGGCGGGCACCGGGATCCCGGCGCCGTCCAGCACGGCGTGGCACAGCCGCTTGTCGAACAGCACCGCGATGTCGCCGGGGGCGTCGAGCAGCACGGCACCGGATTCGGCGGCGTCCCGCGCCACCGATCGCAGGGCGGCGGTGAACCGGGCGTACCACAGGGCGGAGCCCTCGACCCTGGTCGGATCGTCGACCGCCCGGAGCAGCCGCTCCACCTCGGCGTCCTCCCCGGGCGAGTCCATGCGCACGGTCTCGCCCGGACGGAATACGGCCTCGCCGCGCAGCACGTCCGGCCAGGGGACGACCCGCGCGGGCGGCAGCCCGGCCGCGCGCACGGCGTCCTGGAAGAGCGTGACCCGGCGGTTGCCGGGCACCCCCACGACGGCGAGACGCGGCGCCGGACCCGCCGGCCCCGGACTATTCGCTGACGGCGACATAGCGGAACTCGTCCTCGTCCGGATCCCAGTACGCGACCTCGTCCACGTCGCGGATCACCCGGTCGGGACCGAGTAGCTCCCCGAGACGGTCCATCAGCGCCGCGCCGGCGTAGTGGTGGTGCAGGTCCAGCGAGGTCAGATGGGTGAGCGGCTGGCCCGAGAGCAGCGCCTCGACACCCTCGTCGCCCAGGGTCCCCATCGCGAGGGACAGCGATTCCAGCTGCGCGACGACCGGGGCGGAGGCCACCGCGGCCGCGATCTCGTCCTGGATCTCGCTGTTCTGCAGTCCGAGATGGCGCAGGGCCGGGATCGACGCCCCGGACAGCAGGGGCGCCAGGTCCTCGACGCCCGCGTCCCCGCCGTACTCGGACACGCCGAGCCAGAGTTCCAGATGCTCCAGCGCGGGCAGCTCGGACGCGCCGACCGCGCGCACGACCTCGGCCGGCAGTCCGCCCGACTCGAACCGCAGCTTCCTGAGCGAGGTGTGCCGCACCGGGCGCAGCGCGAGCGTCGACCCGTCGCCGAAGGTGCTGCCGCACCCGCGGACCGTCAGCTCCTCCAGCGCGCCGAACGCCTCGACGACCGGGGTGATGTCGGCCATCTCCAGCCAGGACAGCTCGCACTCCTCACCGACGACGTCGGCGAGGAAGAGCGCCTTCAGGGCCGGGAAGCGGTCCGCGTCCCCGGCCAGCAGCTCGACGACGGGAGTGAAGGACACGTAGTCCTCCTGCCACCACGGACCGATCAGGAGGGCCCGGACCTTCGTCGTGTCGACCGTGTCGACGAAGTGCCGCCACAGCCCGGCGAACGTCAGATCGCCCTGCCAGGCGCTCTCCAGCCGCCATGCGACGGAGTCGGCCGCGGGAAGGGGATCGGCGCTCTGCGTGCCGGGCCCGGGCAGGGTGAGAACCGGAAGGCCGTGGAACGTCTCGGGGTGTTCGATGTCCGTCATCGCACGTCACTCCGACACCGCGGTGTACCGGCCCTCGACCCCGCGGTCGCCCCACGGCTTCTCGCGCTCCGACACGTCGACCCGTACGCCGTGGGGCTTCAGCGCCTGGACGACCCGGCGCTCCATCGGCTCGGTCATGAAGTGGTGGTGCAGATCGAGGCATTCGAGATGGGTGAGCGGCTGGCCGTCCAGCAGCGCAGCCGCGCCTTCATCGCCCAGCGTGCCGTTCGACAGGTCGAGGACCCGGAGCTGGGCGACGACCGGGGCGGCCGCGACGGCGGTCGCGATCTCGTTCTGCACCTCGCTGTTGCGCAGACCGAGGTGCGTGAGCCTCGGGAAGCGGGAACCGGAGAGCAGCGGGGCGAGGTCCGCCACGTCGGCGTCGCCCCCGTACGCGGAGACGCCGAGCCAGAGGTCGAGCCGCTCCAGCGCGGGCAGTTCGCTGTCCAGGACGCCTCGGAGCGCACCGACCGGCAGGCCTCCGGTCTCGATGGTCAACGCGCGCAGCCGCTCGTGCTTGCAGGGGGAGAACTCCAGGTCCGTGCCGCCGCGCACCCCGAGCTCCAGCAGATCGGGGAAGGCGTCGAGCAGCGCCGTGACGTCGGACTGCTCGATCCAGGAGATCTCGTTCTCCTCCATGGTCATGTCGCCCACGAAGATGGCCTGGAGCGAGGTCAGCCGGTCGGCCGCGGCGATCACCAGACCGATCGGGTACGAGGAGGGCTCCTCGTAGGACTCGCCCCACTGACCGATGATCAGTGCGCGGACCCCCGCCGGGTCGACGGTGTCGAGAAACGTCCGGAACGCCTCCTCCCAGGTCTTCTCGCACTCGTCGTCGTAGGGGTCGACCGAGATGCGCCAGGCCGCCGTGTCGGCTGCCTGGGCGGGTGCTTCGCCCGTCGCGTGCTGGAAGTCGACGGCGGGCAGGCCGAGCAACTCGTGCAGGTGGTCCACACCGGACATGGCCCTGAGCTCCTGGTACTGGGGAACGGCTGATGTCCGCAAGGTTTATCAAGCCCCACTGACAACGCCGTGACCGGGGACCGTCCGGCACGTGTCCGGTGATGCCCGGCAGGCCGCCCGAGGACGCGTTGTCAGACCCTGCCCTTAGCTTCTTCCTCGTGGCCGGCACAGCGGGTGCGGCCGTCGAGGGGAGAGGTCTGTGTACCGACAGGGTGATGTACTGATCATGTCGTTGGCGGAGTCGGCGGTGCCCGCGCATCTCGTGGATGCTCCGGGCGAGCCGAGGGACGGCCGGGGCCGGATGGTCCTCGCGCTGGGCGAGGTGACCGGACACGCCCACGCGGTCCAGGGGCCGGGCCGGCTGATGCGCGAGGCCGGAGCGTTCGGGCCGATGCTGCTGCACCTTCCGGAGGGCGGCCGGGTGGTGCACGAGGAACACGCGGCGATACCGCTGCCCAAGGGCTGGTACCGCGTGGTGCGTCAGCGGGAGTACGCGCCGGGCGCGGTCCGCATCGTCGCGGACTGACCCGGCCGGGCGGCCGGCGGCCGGAAGAGACACCGGTGGGCGGTGGTCCGATCCGGCGCCGGATCACCGAGGCATGCGGGGCACGCCGGGCAGGGGACGCGACGCGCACGACATGGCGTGCGGAAACACCCTGCACCGAACAATCAATACCGAACATCGAACACCTGACATCGAACGCATATTCAGGGGACGAGGAAGACGGATGCAGTACGTGGACTCCTGGCGGGCCGTGGCGGCGGCGACGGGCGCGGCGGACCGGGCCGCGGCCGAGGACGGGGTGCGGCTCGCCTACCGCCGCGCGGGGCTCGCGGAGCCGGAGCGGATCGTCTGGGTCGACTCGCCCAGAGCCGCCGTGGAGGCGGTCGAGAAAATCGTCGACACCGGGCGCTCGGTGCGCGACGAGGTACGGACCCGGCCCTGGGCCCAGGAACGGCGCCGGATGTACGACGAACTCGGCCCGGCGGGCTGGTCCGCCCTGTGGTCGGCCACGGGGGCGCAGCTCTGGGAGACGACGGCGGCGCTCGCCGAGCGGATCAGGGGCGGCATCGTCGCGGACCTCGCCCGGACCGCCGAGGAGGGCGCCGCTGTCCGACTGGTGCTTCTCGACGCGGTCCTGGGCCAGCACGACGCGGCCTGGCTCGCCGCGTTCGACGGCCGGGGCGACCGGCTGGACGGCCTGGCCGAGGTGGCCAGGAACGCGGGCTGGTGGTGGCCGTACGAGCGCGTGGTGGTGATCAGCGAGCGCCCGGAGGCGCTTCACCGGGACGAGGCCGGCCGCCTCGACCGCGGGGACGGCCCGGCGCTCGCCTACCGGGACGGCTTCGCGCTCCACGCCTGGCGGGGCATGCCCGTCCCGGCCGAGTTCCTCGCGGAGCTGAACACCCTGACGCCCCGGCGGATACGCGAGGAGGAGAACGCGGAACTGCGCCGTGTGATGCTGGAGTTCTACGGCTACGACCGTTATCTCACCGAGTCGGGCGCCGAGCCCGTCCACCGCGACGAGACGGGGGTGCTCTGGCGGATCGCACTGGACGGCGACGAGGACGTGGTGATGGTCGAGGTGGTCAACTCCACGCCGGAGCCGGACGGTACGCACCGCACGTACTGGCTCCGGGTGCCGCCCGGCACGCGGACCGCGAAGGACGGGGTGGCCTGGACCTTCGGGCTCTCTGCGGACGTGTACGCGCCCGTGCGCCAGACCTGATCCCCGTGGCAGGGCCGACGGCGCCGAACCGTTCGGTGCCGTCCCCCCGGGACGGCCGGAGCACCCATGCGCCGGATTTCCCGGTCGGCGGACGGTGTCGGGGATTCCTCTGGCAAGCGGTCGCGGGGTCCCGCCGGACGGTGGAGCGGACATCGGCGGGCGGCGACGGGCGACGGCGGACCGGTCGTGATCCGGTGCGCGGTCAGGCCGTCAGCGCCGCGTGGTCGATGCCGAGTTCGCGGGCGAGGGCCTCGTCGGTCCAGGCCATCATCGTGGCCTGGGAGAGCGGTGCCGCATACGACGTCATCTGCACCGTCAGGCCGTCCAGCAGCGCGGTGAGCCGCCACGCCACGGACATCGGGTCGTCGCAGTGGAACTCACCGGCGGCGGCGCCCTCCTCGATGACCTCGGCCAGTTCCGCCTTCCACTGCTGGTCGAGGTCACCGGCCACGTTGCGCAGGGCCGGGTCGCGCAGGGAGGCGGCCCACGCCTCGATCCACAGCCGCCACACCTTGGCGCGGCCCGTCGGCGCGTACCAGCGCACGGCCGCGCGCAGCCGCCGTACCGCACTGGTGCGGCGGCTCAGCAGCTTGCGCAGATGGGCGAGATCGGCTTCCGCGGCATGGGCGAAGGCGGCCGCGACGAGCTTCTCCTTGGTCGAGAAGTGGTAGAGCACGAGCGCGTTGCTCACTCCGAGCACGGAGGCCACATCGGCGATCCGGACCGCCGCGACACCTCTTACCTCGATCTGCTCGACGGTGGCGCGCAGGAGTTCCTCGCGTCGTTCCGCCACGCCCAGTCGCACTCTTGCCACGGCGTCACCCTAACGAATGCACGGGTCCCGGTCGGACCGGGGGCACGGTCGCCCGGTTGTCATACGTGTGTGCGACGGCGCGGAATCCTGTGGTGGCGACGGTCGTTGGATCCTGCATGACGCGAATCGACGCAGGAAACACGCCACAGGAAGCACTGCTCGGTCTGCTCGGCGAGGTGGACGGCGGGGTGCTCGTGACGCTGGGGCGGGACGGCAGACCGCAGCTCTCCAACGTCAACCACCATTACTACGCCGGGGAGGGCATCGTCCGTGTCTCGATCACCGAGGACCGGGTGAAGACGAGGAACCTCCGCCGTGACCCCCGGGCGAGCTACCACGTCACCAGCGCGGACCGCTGGGCCTGGACGGTCGTGGACGGCACGGCCGAGCTGACCCCGTCGGCGACCGACCCGCACGACGCGACGGTGGAGGAACTGATCGCCCTCTACCGCGACGTCCGCGGTGAGCACCCCGACTGGGACGAGTTCCGCGACGCGATGGTCCGGGACCGGCGCCTCGTGCTGCGGCTGCGCGTCGAGCACGCCTACGGGCAGCCGCGTGGGTGACGGCTCAGGGGCCGTCGGTCAGTCCTTCGGGCGACTCGCTCTCGCGCGGTCCGCCGGAATGCTCCGCGCTCGCGCGGGCGTGCGCCCCGCCCATAATTGAGACGACACCGACTCCCCCAGGAGATGATGTGACCGGCGCCGACCCCTTGCCTCTGCTCCGTGCCCGGATGCGCTCGCTGCGTCCCGCCGCATTCGGCGCCGAGCCGGAGGGCGCACGCATGGAGCGGATCCGCCGCTCGCCCCACTTCGTCGACGGCTCCTTCCGCAACCCCGTGGGCGCACGGACCGGACCGTCCGGATCCGCGCTGGAATTCGCGAAGGTCTACTTCCGCAAGGAGGGACGGATACGCAGGGCCCCGGCCGGCACCGTCCCCGTCCACGCCACGACCTACGCGGACCTGGCCGAGCCGCCCGCCACCGGACTGCGGCTCACCTGGATGGGCCATTCCAGCGTGCTCGCGGAGATCGACGGCAGACGCGTGCTGTTCGACCCGGTGTGGGGTGAGCGCTGCTCGCCCTTCGCCTTCGTCGGCCCGAGGCGGCTGCACCCGGTGCCGCTTCCGCTCGCCGCTCTCGGCCCGGTGGACGCGGTGGTGATCTCGCACGACCACTACGACCACCTCGACCTCCCGACGATCCGGGCCCTCGCGGGCACGGGCACGGTGTTCGTGGTCCCGCTCGGAGTCGGCGCCCATCTGGAGCGGTGGGGCGTGCCCGACGACCGGATGCGCGAGCTCGACTGGAACGAGACCACGAGCGTCGCCGGAGTCGCCCTCACCGCCACTCCGGCCCGCCACTTCTGCGGACGCGGCCTGCGCAACCAGCAGCACACGCTGTGGGCGTCCTGGTCCGTCGCCGGGCCCGAGCACCGGATCTACCACAGCGGCGACACCGGGTATTTCCCCGGCTTCAAGGACATCGGCGCCGAACACGGCCCGTTCGACGCGACGATGATCCAGATCGGTGCCTATTCCGAGTACTGGGCCGACATACACATGACCCCGGCCGAGGGGCTGCGGGCGCATCTGGATCTCCAGGGGGGCGAGCCGCTCGGCACGATGCTCCCGATCCACTGGGCCACCTTCAATCTGGCCCCGCACCCGTGGGCCGAGCCGGGGGAGGGGTCCCTCGCCGCCGCGGAGGACGCGGGCGCCGCGATCGCCCTGCCACGGCCGGGCGAACCGTTCGAGCCCACGTCGCGGAGCCTCCCCACCGAGCCGTGGTGGCGTCCGGTGGCCCCGCAGCCGGTGGAGCACCGGCCCGCCGACGCCGCGCGGATCACGGATCTCGCGGAGGCCCCGACGGGAGTCATGTCCCCGGCGGGCGCGGGAACGGCGGGAGCGGGAACGACAGGCCCGGGAACGGTGGACGCGGGAACGGAGGATGGGAGCGGCCACTCCGAGGTGGCCCCGACACCGTGACGGAACCCGGGGCGCCCGCTCGCGTCGAGCGCGAGGGCGGCCCGGAGGGCGGTGGCACGACGGCAGACGGCCCGTCCGGTACGACCGGGCGGGCCGAGCCGTTCCATGCGCCGGGCGGTGCGTGCGGCACTGCGGCCCATTAGGCCGTTCGAGTGTCCGCCGACCGGAGGTTCCCCACGGATAATTCGGTCTTGCGTGCGAGATGCCATACCAGAGCGGGACGGATGGCGGGCAAGTTCGACAACTGCCCGTCGCGCATACGCGAGGGACAACTACGGTGTGTGTCCGGTGAGCAACGGTGGGCTTCCATTGGTGAGCCCGCCCGACCGCCGGACCGAGCCCGACCGAGCACCGTAGGGGGCCACGCATGGACGCCGATTCCTGGTGCCCCACGTACCGAGGACACTGATGTCTCAACTTCGCGCACCCGAGGCGCGACCGGAACGCCGCGAGGGCGGACGGCACGGCCGACCGGGTAGCCGCTCCCACGCGGCCTCCACGAGGGCACGCACCCCCCATCCGTCCCACGAGGCGCGCATACGGCCCCAGATGCTGCGTACCGCGGTGCTGCCGACCGTCGTCGCGGTGCTGAGCGGGGCCGCGGCGGTCATCTGCGCCATCCGCTCGTCCGGCGTCCGGCCGTCCGCCTCGCTGTGGATCGCGCTGGGCGGGGCCGGCGCGATGGCCCTCGCCGCCGTGCTGGCCGCCTTCATCGCCGCCAACCGGGTCGTCACCACCGTCTTCGGACGCTGTCTCGCGCTCCGCCGCGCCAGTGCGCAGGGCCAGGCCGAACTGCAACGGATGGTGGAACTCCTGCGCAACGGCGAGCCCCTGCCCGCACGGAGGCCCGCGCGGTCCGCCGGCCCCGGCAGCGACGCCTTCGAGCTTCTCGCGCAGGAGATCGGCCGTCAGCAGGAGGCCGCCGTCGCCGCCGTCGTGGAGGTGTCCCGGCTCACGGACCACACGGGCGAGGAGCAGAAGGTCGAGGTGTTCGTGAACCTCGCCCGCAGGCTCCAGTCGCTCGTGCACCGCGAGATCCA
This sequence comes from Streptomyces sp. NPDC001750, assembly GCF_042892615.1. Taxonomy (NCBI): domain Bacteria; kingdom Bacillati; phylum Actinomycetota; class Actinomycetes; order Kitasatosporales; family Streptomycetaceae; genus Streptomyces; species Streptomyces sp. NPDC001750. The sequence goes on from NZ_JBIAUE010000008.1 coordinate 13,019, forward strand.
GTTGCTCGACGAGCTGGAGCACGAGGTCGAGGACCCCGATCTGCTCAAGGGCCTCTTCCACGTCGACCACCTCGCCACACGCATGCGCAGACACGCGGAGAACCTCGCGGTTCTGGGCGGCGCGGTCTCGCGGCGGCAGTGGAGCAGCCCGGTCACCATGACCGAGGTGCTGCGCTCGGCGATCGCCGAGGTCGAGCAGTACCCGAGGGTCAAGCTGGTACCGCCGATCGCCGGCACCCTGCGCGGGCACGCCGTGGCCGATGTGATCCACCTGCTGGCCGAACTGGTCGAGAATGCCACGGTCTTCTCCGCCCCGCACACCCAAGTGCTGCTGCGCGCCCAGCAGGTGACGGCCGGGCTGGCGCTGGAGGTCGAGGACCGGGGCCTGGGCATGCCGGTCGAGGAGCAGAGGCGGATGAACGCCCTGCTCGCCGACCCCGATCAGGTCAGTGTGGCCCGCCTCCTGCAGGACGGCCGGATCGGCCTGTTCGTCGTCGCGTCCCTCGCCCGTCGGCACGGCATCGCGGTACGGCTCCAGAGCAACATCTACGGGGGCACACAGGCCGTACTCGTCCTGCCCCGGACCCTGTTGGGCGTGGACGAGGACGCCCCGGCCGGGCGGGACGCGGTACCGGCGTCGCCCTCCGGACCCGTGCATCGTCCAACGGCCCAGCAGGGCACGAATGTTCACCATCGGCCGAACCCCCATCCGGCCCCGAACCCTCGCTCGAACCCGGATTCCGGCCCGAACCCCGGGCCGAATCCGCATGCCATCGCGCCTCCGGCCCCGCTCCCGTACAGCGGCGCGGCCCCGGTCCCCGGTCTGGACGCCTCCCCGCCGCGCGACCCGGTCGTCGGACCCGCCGCGGACCCACGACCGGGCGCCCGGCCGCAGCCGTACGTCCCCGGCCAACCGCTGGGCCCGTCCGAGCGCGGCGGTCGCCCCGGTGGCCCCGCCCCGGCCGGGCCCCCTCCCGGAGCCCGGCCCACGGGTGAAGGACCACCGGCGCGCGACGGAGAGCACGACGGGTCCGGGGCCGCGTGCGGCGCCGCGGTCCGGCCCCGGCTTCCCAGGCGCAGCACCCAGGAGCACCTGGCTCCTCAGCTCAGGCAGCCCCCGGCCCCGCGCACCGAGGACGAACACGCTCTGCACGACCCGGGTCTCATGGCGGCCTTCCGGCGCGGCATCGACCTGGCCGAGGCCCGCAGCGAGTCCGAGGCCGACATCGACGGCCGGGGCACGGGCACGGACCCGGCCCCCGAACCGGTGGACCGGCCCCGGACCCCGCCGCAGCCCCTGCCGGTCCGGGGGCGGACGGCGCCCTTCGCCCCGCACCGGCGCCTCCCGGGCCAGGACGCGGGCCCGGCACCGGTCCCCGCGCCCGTAGACGACCCCCTCGAAGCAAAACCCTCCAAGGAGTAGATGCGCCATGGCGACCGATATGCCGTCCGGTCAGGTCTCGGACCTCGACTGGTTGCTGAGCGGACTGGTGCAGCGTGTGCCGTACACACGCAGCGCGGTCCTCCTGTCCGCCGACGGACTGGTGAAGTCCCTCCACGGCATGGATGCCGACAGCGCCGACCACATGGCCGCGCTGGCCGCGGGGCTGTACTCGCTCGGCCGCAGCGCCGGCGCGCGCTTCGGCGACAACGGGGACGTACGTCAGGTGGTGGTCGAGCTGGACTCGACCCTGCTGTTCGTCTCCACCGCCGGATCGGGTACCTGCCTCGCCGTTCTCGCCGGACGCGAGGCGGACGCCGCGGTGCTGGGCTACGAGATGACCATGCTGGTCAAGAGCGTCCGGCCGTATCTGATGACCCCGACCCGACAGGCAGTCGCGGTACCGGGTGCCCCGAGGCTGTGAGCGTGTCGGTTCCGCAGGACGGGCCGTTGCTCGACGACGCCGCCGGGCGGCTCATCCGCCCGTACACCGTGAGCAACGGCAGGACCCGTCCGAGCACCGTGCTCGACCTGCTCTCCCTGGTGAGGGCCACGGGTGCCGAACCACAGGCCCCGCTCGGTCCCGAGCACTCCGTCGCGCTGGGGCTGTGCGGCGGCCCCACGTCGGTGGCCGAGATCGCCGCCCATCTGCGGCTGCCCGCGGTCGTCACCAAAGTGCTCGTCTCCGACCTGGTGGACTGCGGGGCAGTCACCGCGCATCCGCCCGCCTTCCATGACACGCCCACCGACCGATCCCTGCTGGAGGCAGTGCTCGATGGCTTACGACGACAGCTCTGACGGCTTCGGCAGCTCCGCCGGGTACGGGAACAGCGAAGGCCCCGAGGGCTACGGGCTCCCCGAGGGGTACGGAGGGCGCGGGCGCCCCGAAGGGTTCGGAGCGTACGAACGTCCGGAGACCTACGAGAACCTCGCAGGCCATGAGAGCGCCCAGGGACTCCACGTACGTCCCGCAAGTGCGGGGGACGGCGGCCGTCCGGAGGGGCACCCGGGCCCCGGCCCGGGGCACGGTTCCGGCGCAGGGCCCGGCTTCGACGGCACTCCCGGCTTCGAGGGCGGTCCCGGTCCCGGCGGGGGCCACGACCCCGGCGTGCCGCACGCATACGGGGGATCCCACGGAGCGAGCGGCGGCCACGTCCCGGGGGGCACCCATGACCGGGGCGGGGACACCGACGCGTCAGCGGGTCCTGCCGGTTCCGTCGGTTCCGCCGCTTCCGTCGATCCCCTCGACGCCGGAGGGCCCGCCGCCGAGGGGTTTCCCGTCGCGCTGAAGGTGCTGGTGGCCGGCGGGTTCGGCGTGGGCAAGACCACGTTCGTCGGCGCGGTCAGCGAGATCGCGCCGTTGAGCACGGAGGAACTGCTGACCCAGGCGGGTGCCACGACGGACAACCTCGACGGCATCGAGTCCAAAACGTCCACCACCGTGGCCATGGACTTCGGCCGCATCACACTCGACGAGCGGCATGTGCTCTACCTGTTCGGCACCCCCGGGCAGGAGCGCTTCTGGTTCATGTGGGACGAACTCTCCCAGGGCGCGCTGGGGGCGGTGGTGCTCGCGGACACGCGACGGCTCGCCGAGTGCTTCGCCGCCGTCGACTTCTTCGAACGCCGCGGCATCGGCTTCGTCATCGCGGTGAACGAGTTCGACGGGGCCCACCGCTACGCGCCCGAGGAGGTACGGGCCGCGCTCGACCTGGGCCCCGACGTACCGGTCGTGCTGTGCGACGCCCGCATCGCCAGCTCGGGCACGGGGACCCTGGTCACGCTGGTCCAGCACCTCATCAACGCCACCTCCGCCCCGGCCCCGCGGACCGCCTTCGGAGCCCGCGCGTGACGCGGCCCGCCTCCGACCGGCCGCTGCTCACGCCCGTGGACCGCGACTCCGTCGTGCGTACCCATCGACTGCGGACCCTGGGGCTCGGGGAACGAGCCGACGCATCGTTCGACAACTTCGACGCCTTCGCCGACCGGGTGGCCGAGGTCACCGACGTCCCCTATTCGATGGTCAACTTCATCGACGGCAACCAGCAGTTCTTCGCCGGGCTGCACACGCCGAGCGGCACGTACAAGGGATCCGACCTGGGTGCCGCCACCGCAGGCAGCAGCCGGGCCGGCCGGTACGTGGCCCTGGACCGCGGCTACTGCCCGCACGTCGTCGTGCGGCGCAAGGCGCTCGTGCTGGAGGACGTCTGCGACTATCCGCGTTTCGCCGGAAACCCGGTCGTCGACGACATAGGCATCCGCTCCTACCTCGGCGCCCCGCTGATCGACCGCACGGGCATCGCCCTGGGCGCCGTCTGCGCGGTCGACACGGTGCCCCGCTCCTGGGGCAGGGCGGGGCTCGACACGATCAAGTCGCTGGCCCGGGAACTCGTCGGCCACATCGATCAGCGGGAGGGCATCAGCACCGGAATCTGACCGCTCGGAGGTTCAGACCTCGACCGTCGTGCCGTCCAGGAACGTCAGCACCACCGAGTCCGCCCCCGTGTGCACCCGCACCGAGTCGCGCAGCGCCTCCGGATGCACGGCGTCCCGGGAGAGGACGACCAGCGAGACATGGATGCTCCGCCCTCCCGGGTGCGGCCGGCTGCGCAGGTACGGGATCGCGGAACGCGGACCGTGGGCGTTGGACTGGACGTCACGCGCCACGGCGGCCCCCTCGACGCCGCCGTCCCAGCCGTACAGCGCGACCAGGGCGCTGCTCAGGCCGTCCGGTGTACGGGCGAGTGCCCAGTCGGGGCCCGCCTGGGCGAGGGGGCTCTCCGCGTGGGCGACCGCGTGTCCGCCCTCGCGCACCACCGCTCCCTCGGGCGCCTCGACCCGGTGCACCCGGACCTCCCAGGGGCCGTGCAGCACGCTCGTCGTCTCGATCCGGTACGTCCGGTCGTCACCGGGGAGCCTCGCCGCGTACCAGGACGAGGCCACCCGGCCCTCGCAGCGCAGCGGATGGATCCGGCGACGCGGCGACGGGGTGCCGTCCGGGGCCACGAGCGCCAGATGTCCGTCGACGGAGCGGGCCAGCGCGTGCGGGGCGGCTTCGGGCGCGGTGGCCGTCGAGTAGCCGAGCTTCGCGTAGTGCGGGTCGTGCGTGCCCTCGGAGGGGTCGGCGGTTTCGTCGTACGGCGGATTGTGGTCGCTGCCGTGGTTGACCAGCCGCACGATGCCGTCGTCACGGGTGCCGTGCAGCAGCCAGCCGGGGGCGGGCAGAGCCGTGTACTGGTCCGACTCCTCGACGGGCAGCGGGAGTTCGCGTGCCGTCCACACCGGATGGTCCGCCGGGAGCAGCAGCCCGAGGAAGCCCTTGCTGGCCCAGTACGGCGACGCGGGGCCGGAGTACGGCTGCGTGCTGGGCAGGAACGTGTCGTACCAGCCGAGCGTCAGCAGCCCCCGCTCGTCCGGCACGCCGCGCTCGGCGAAGTGCCGCATGGTGCCCGAGGCGAGGCGCCGGGTGAGCCCCGGCGCGAGCGGGGTGCAGTCGGCCAGCGCCCCCATCCACACCGGAGCCAGCGCGGCGAACCGGTACGTCAGCGAACGCCCCTGGTGGACCGGCGCCCCGTCGGCACCGAAGAAGTGCGGGTAGTCCTCCAGGAACCTGCGCAGCCGCTGCCGGTAGACGTCGGTCCGGCCCCCGTCGTCGGCGCCCGCCATACGCGACCACAACAGCGGGTACAGATGCATGGCCCAGCCGATGTAGTAGTCGAAGTTGCGACCGTCCCCGTCGGTGTACCAGCCGTCGCCGACGTACCAGTCCTCGATCCGGTCCAGACCGTTCTCGATGTCGGAGTGGCTGTACGGGGCGCCGACCGAGGCGAGGAACTGCTCGGACACCACCTGGAAGAGGCGCCAGTTGTTGTCCCAGGTGCGGCCGCCGACGAACCCGGAGAACCAGTCGACGACCCGTTCCTGCACCCGTGCGTCGAGCCGGTCCCAGATCCACGGCCGGGTCTCGTGCAGTGCCACCGCGACCGAGGCCGCCTCCACCATCTGCTGCGAACAGTCGGTCAGCCCCGGCCACGCCTCGCCGCTTCCCGGGTCCGTGCCGGCCGCGAGCCCCGCCGCGTACCGCTCGACGAGCGTGGGGTCGACCGCCCCGCCCGCGCCCGCGATGCGGCAGGCGGCGAGCAGGAACGACCGGGCGAACCCTTCGAGGCCGTCCGAGACGATTCCCGACCAGCTGGTGCGGCCGGGCAGCCGGTACTGGGCGAAGCCGGGTGTCGCGTAGGGCACCAGCGCGTCCAGCATCCGGTCGGCCACCGCCTCCCAGTGGTCCCGGGTCCAGCCGGTGCGTGACGACAACAGCCTGTCGGGCGCGGGGAGTCGCAGATACGGGGGGACGGACATGGTGGTGCTGCTCCTCGAAGGTGTCGCTGTGCGGTGGTGGGGACGGACGGTGGCGGGATCGGGCGGTAGCGGGATCGGGCGGCTACCTGACGGGTTCGGCCCGGTGGGTGTGGCCGCGCGATCCGCCGACGGCGAGGGTGAGCACGGTCCTGCGGCCGGGGAGGACGTCCACCGTGTCGTGCTTCTGCGCCACCGATTTCGTACGGAAGGGGAGTTCGCCCGAGACGGTGGTGAGCGTGCGGCCCGGGTCGGCGACCGCGACGCCGATGTGCGATCCCCGGCGTCGCGCCAGCACCGAGGCCGGACCCGAGGCGCTGATCCCGGCCGCGGCCGGGAAGCCGGGGTCGTCCGGGTCGAATCCGTGCCCGGTGAGCAGGGTCCCGGCCCGCTGGAGGAGGGCGTCGAAGCCGAGGTCCGCGTCCGCCCCGGCGGGGGCGGGGGCCGTGACGGGGTGCGCCCCCGCGGTCCCGGCCGATGCCATGAGCGTGGTGACGGCCGTGGCGCCGTCCGCCGCGATGAAATTTCTTCTGCTGAGTTCCATGATGGCTTCCGGTCGGTTGGCGTCAGCCGGTCAGCGTCGACGGGTCGACGGGCGGCTCCGGCAGGTTCGGCGCCGCACCCGCCCCGGCCGCGGCGGCGAGCACGGAACGCCGCCCGAGGGGCGAACCGGTGGCCGAAGGGGCGGGAGCCGCGGGACCGGTGGCCGAAGCGGCGACGGAGGCGGTGGCGGAGCCGGCGGGGTCTGTGGGCATACGCATGCGGAACTCTCCCTGCGAAACGAGTGAGGGGCGAAGGCGCGCGGAACGATCCTGCTCGGCGTCAGCATGTAAGCGGTTGCTACACAGTGGCAAGAGGGGGTGGGGAGTTACGACCTCGTCCACGATTGTCAGCGGCGTCGCGGTGTCTGGGACCTCCGCCTCCGGCGTTGTCGTCAGTCGCCGACGCTCCTTCCCCAAGCTCTCAGCTGCGTTCGAGCAGGGGAGACCCCATCCGACTCCCTCCTCCGCCTTGGATCGAAGGCCCCAGACGCCGCTCCTTCCTCCACTGCCAATCGTGGACGAGGTCGTTACTGTGTTTTTCTATGATCGGAGGTGGTCCGGATGGAGTAATCGGTCACCTGCGGGCGGCTCGTCCGGGCCGCGGTGCGACGGAATCGCGTACCACGATGTGCGTGCCGAGCCGCAGCGCTCCCGTGGTCGGCTCGCGCCAGTCGTCCTCGTCCTCGCCGCCGACGGCCAGCCGCACCGCCTGCCGTCCCATCTCCTCCAGCGGGACGTGGACGGTGGTGAGCCGGGGCCGCAGTTCCTGGGCGACGGGGATGTCGTCGTACCCCACCAGCGACACGTCGTCCGGCACTCGCACTCCCGCCTCCTCCAGGGCCTGCGCCGCGCCCGCCGCGACCATGTCGTTCGCGGCGAACACCGCTGTGAAGTCCAGTCCCTCCCGCAGGAGTTCGGCCATCCGCCGGTGTCCGAAGCCCCGGCTGAAGGCGCCGGGGTGGACCAGTCCCGGGTCCGGGGCCACGCCGCGCAGTTCCAGGGCGCGGCGGTGGCCGGCCAGTCGGTCGCGGGTGGTGGAGAGCCTGGGCGGGCCGCCCAGGTAGACGATCCGCTCGTGCCCCTGCATCAGCAGATGGTCGGTGATGGCGAACGCGCCGCCCTCGTTGTCGTACTCGACCGAGGCGGTGGGGACCCGGTCGCCCAGCGGCGGCCGGCCGCACAGCACGAGCTTCGAACCGCCCGCGTCCAGGTCGCGCGCCCTGCGGGCCAGTTCGGTGGTGTAGCCGCGGTCCGCGATGGAGCCGCCGACCACGACCACGGCGTCGGCCCTGCGTTCGTGCATCAGGTCGATGAAGGCCAGTTCGCGCTGCGGGTCGCCCTGGGTGCAGCAGACCAGGCAGAGCCGCCCGCCGAGGGCCGCCTCCCGTTCCACGCCGCGCGAGATGTACGCGTAGAACGGGTCGACGAGCTCGTTGACGATGATGCCCACGGTGCGGTTGGAGACCCCGGCCAGCGCGCGGGCGTGGGCGTTGACCACGTAGCCGAGTTCGCGCATCGCGCTCTCGACCCGCTCCCGGGTCGCCTCGGCGACCGGGTAGTTGCGGTTGAGCACGCGGGAGACCGTGGCCGTCGAGACGCCCGCGCGCCGGGCGACGTCGGTGACCGTCGCGCGGCGTTGCCCGTCCGCGGCCGAACCCTGCCGGCGCATCCGGCTCACCCCCTGGTCGTTGTGGTGTGACGCCGAGCCTAGAGCCTGCGGGGGACATGGACTCACGCGATCCTCCCGAGATCGCCCCGCTGCACCGGGTGCTCGAACGGCGCGCCCTGCGCGTACCGGGCCAGTTCGTCGACGGCGAGCGCCCCGAGCCGCCCCACCTCGTTGCCCTGCGCGCCCGCCAGGTGCGGGGTGAGGAACACGTTCGGCAGGTCCCACAGGGGGTGGTCGGCCGGCAGCGGCTCCGGCGAGGTCACGTCCAGCACGGCGTCCAGTCGCCCGCCGACCAGGTGGCCGGTCAGTGCCTCGGTGTCCACCAGCGGACCGCGGGCGGTGTTGACGAGCAGGGTGCCAGGACGCATCAGGCCGAGGCGCCGGGCATCGATGATCCCCCGGGTCTCGGCCGTGTCCGGGGCGTGGAGTGTCACCACGTCACTGGTCGCCACCAGGGTGTCCAGGTCGGTCGGGGTGACGCCGAGAGCCGCCGCCTCGGCCGCGTCGACGTAGGGGTCGTACAGCAGGACCTCGACGTCGAGGACCCGCAGCAGGTCGATGACCCGTCGGCCGATCCGGGAGGCGCCGACGACCCCGATGGTCAGACCGTGCGTGCCGAGCCAGCGCTGGCGGTCGAGGTCGGCGCCGGTGCGGTGGGTGCGCCGGGTCCGGAAGAGTCCGGCCAGCGGGAAGACGCGCTTGGCGCCCATGATGATCGCCGCCAGGGTGAACTCGGCGACCGGCAGGGCGTTGGCGGCGGCCGCCGACGAGACGACGATCCCGCGGTCGAACGCGGCCGGGGACAGGAACGTCTTCACCGTGCCGGCCGCGTGGATCACGGCACGCAGCGACGGTGCCCGGTCCAGCAGGGCGGCGTCGACGGGCGGGCAGCCCCAGCCGGTGAGCAGGACCTCGGCCCCGGCCAGTGCCGCGGCGGCCTCCGGCGAGTCGAACTCGCCGACCGGGGACGGCCGAAGGAGGTCGGCCGTCGCCTCCAGCCGGGCCCGTACCGACGGCGGGAAGACGTCGTCGAGGAGTCCCGGGCTCATGACCAGGACGGTGCGGGGACGCCGCGGGGGTGGTGCCGCGGCTTCGCCACCGGAATGAGCCGGTGCCTCTTCGGTGGTTCGCACCCTGCCTCCGGATAGTAATCGTGTTCTATGGGGTGACTGGAACGCTAGGAGTGTGGTGGCCGACCGTCAAGCGCTCTCCCGGGAGTAAGTGCCCGACTATCGCCGAATTCTGGGGATTCATCACCCGAGATCGCGTCGACATGGGTGAATGCGACCCAGGCGACTTTCAGCCGGTCTCTTGACGCTTGGGTTAACCGCTTACTAACTTGCCGCCCCAGAAGGCCCACCATGCGCCACCCAGCCGAACAGGACGCCCCCATGGCTGAATCAGCACCCTCTTTGCCGCGGGAGAAGCGGCCCGAGGCCGGAACACCCCCGCCGCCCGCCGAACGGGCCGTCGTCACGCAGCACCGGCTGACGCTCCGACAACGGCTTGAGCGGGACCGGGTGATGCTCCTGCTCACCCTGCCCGGCCTGCTGTACTTCGTCGTCTTCCACTACGTGCCGCTGCTCGGGTACGTGGTGGCCTTCCAGGACTACCAGCCGTACCTCGGCTACATGCACAGCGCCTGGGTGGGCTTCGCCAACTTCACCGCGGCGTTCAGCGAACCGGCCTTCTGGACCGCCACGTTCAACACACTGGAGATCGCCCTCGTCCAGCTGGTCTTCTTCTTCCCGATCCCGGTCGCCCTGGCCCTGCTGCTCAACAGCATCACCAGCGACCGCGTCCGGCGCTTCGTGCAGAGCGTCGTCTATCTGCCGCACTTCATCGGCTGGGTCATCATCGTCTCGATCTTCCAGCAGATCCTGGGCGGCGCCGGGCTCCTGCCCGACGTGCTCGACGGACTGGGACTGCCGCGCTACGACATGATGAGCGACCCCGACGCCTTCCCCTGGCTGCTGACCCTCCAGGTGGCCTGGAAGGACGCCGGCTGGGGCACGATCATCATCCTCGCCGCGCTGCTGAACATCGACAGACAACAGTACGAGGCCGCAGCGATCGACGGCGCGGGCCGGGCCCGCCGCCTGTGGCACGTGACGCTGCCCGGCATCGCCCCGGTGCTCATCCTGCTGCTGATCCTCAACCTCGGGCAGATCCTCTCCGTGGGCTTCGAGCAGATCCTGCTCCAGCGCGACGCCGTCGGCCCGGACGCCGGAGAGGTGCTCGACACCTACGTCTACTACCACGGCATCAAGGACAACGACTGGGGCGTCGCCGCCGCCGTCGGTCTCGTCAAGGCGGTCATCGGGACCGCACTCGTCCTGGGCGCCAACAAGTTCGCCCACCGCCTCGGCCACGAAGGGGTGTACCGCGGTGCTGACCGCTGAGAAGACGCGCGCCACGACGCGCCCCACCACCACACCGCGGCCTCCGGCCGCCCCCGCCCGCTCGTCCGAGGGCCGGCCCCCGTGGATGGAACGCCCGACCCGCCTCGGACAGGCCGCCAAGGCCGTCGCCGTCGTCGTGGTCGTCCTCGCCGTCGCCTACCCGCTGGTCGGCGTCATCGGCACGAGCTTCGCCTCGCAGACCGACATCATCAAGAGCTCCGGCCTCGTCCTGTGGCCCGACCACCCGACCCTGGACGCCTACCGCACCATCTTCACCGGCGGAGTCGTCACCCGGGCCCTGATCGTCTCCGTCGGCATCACCGTCCTCGGCACCCTCGCCAGCCTGCTGGTCACCATCGGCATGGCGTACGGACTCTCCCGGCGCGACGTCACCGGCTCCCGCTTCATCCTGATGACGGCCCTGTTCACGATGCTCTTCAACGCGGGCATCATCCCGAACTTCCTGCTGGTCAAGGGCCTCGGCCTGTACGACACCTACGCGGCGCTCGTCATGCCCACCCTGGTCAGCGCCTTCAACCTGGTGGTCCTGCGGTCCTTCTTCATGAACCTGCCGGAGGAGCTGTACGACGCCGCCAAGGTCGACGGTGCGGGGGACTTCCGCATCCTGGTGCGGATCGTCCTTCCGCTGTCCAAGGCCGTCCTCGCCGTGATCAGTCTCTTCTACGCGGTGACGTACTGGAACGCCTTCTTCAACGCGCTCCTGTACCTCAACGACTCCGACAAGTGGCCGCTGCCGATGGTGCTGCGCACCTACGTCCTGCAGGGCCAGAGCCTGAACGCGGCCTCGGCCGGCGAGGTCCTCGCCCCGCAGCAGGCCGTCCAGATGGCGGTCCTGGTGATCGCCGTCGTACCGATCCTCTGCGTCTACCCGTTCCTCCAGCGCTACTTCACCAAGGGCGTCCTCACCGGCGCCGTCAAGGGCTGAGCGCAGCCACCTCCCCCCACTCCTTCCTTCCCCTCTCCCAAGGAGATCCAGGTGTCGAGCTCCACCCCCATCAACCGCAGAGCACTGTTCCGCATGGGCGCCGGTATCGGGCTGGGACTGGCCGCCGCCCCGCTGCTCAGCGCCTGCGGCGACGGCGGCACGACCGCCAAGGCCGAGGCCAAGAGCGCCTCGCTGCTCCCCAACACCGCCGTGCGCAACATCGGCCTCGCGCCCGACCTCCAGGGCACCGCCGCCGGGGTCCCGCAGGGCTTCTTCCGCTACCCGGCCAAGCCGCTGCGCGCCACGAAGGGCGCCCCGCTCAAGGGCGCGCAGCCGATCAGCGCGACCATGGAGACCTTCTCCCCGCCGCCGCCCGCACGGGGCGAGAACGCCGCCTGGCAGGCGATCGAGAAGCTGCTCGGCGGCCGGGTGGACATCACCGCCGTCCCCGCCGACGACTACAGCACCAAGTTCTCCACCATGGTCGCCAGCGACAGCCTGCCCGACCTCTTCATGTACCCGGAGAGCGGCGGCGTCGACAACAAGGCAGCCTTCCTCCGGGCCACCTGCGCCGACCTGACCCCGTACCTCGCCGGGGACAAGGTCAAGGACTACCCGAACCTCGCCGCGATCCCGAAGGCCGCCTGGCAGTCCGCGATCTTCGGCGGGAAGCTGTACGGCATCCCGATCGCCCGCACCGGCACCGGCGGCGCCGGCTTCTACCGCCACGACCTGTTCGCGGAGGCGGGTGTCACCAACCTCGACCAGATCACCGACCTCGACCGGTTCGTCGAACTCTGCAAGGAACTCACCCGGCCGAAGAAGGACCAGTACGCCATCATCGCGGGCGCCACCACCATGCTCGCCATGTCCGCGGGCGCGCCCTCGTCCTGGCGGCTGGACGAGAAGTCCGGGAAGTTCACCCTCGACCTGGAGACGCCGGAGTACCGCAAGGCCGTGGAGACCGCCCGGCTGCTGTACAAGGCGGGCTGCTACTACCCGGGCACCCTGCAGATGTCCGGGGCGCAGAAGGCCCAGTACACGGACATGTTCAAGAACGGCAAGGGTGCCTACGTCTACGACGGCATGCCCACCTACCTGGCGCCCGGCGTCGGCTACGTCGCCGCCATGAAGGCGATCGACAAGACGTACGACCCGCGCCCGTTCGTCCCGGTCGGCAAGGACGCGGTCGCCTGGATGGACAACGTCAAGCTGGAGAACACCCACGTCAAGAAGGCGTCCGAGGAACGCGTCAAGCAGATCCTCGCCCTGGCCGACTTCGCTGCCTCCCCGTTCGGCAGCCAGGAGTACACGCTCATCAACTACGGCGTGGAGGGCACCGACTTCACCCGTGACGCCAAGGGCAACCCGGCACTCACCAAGCAGGGCACCCAGGACGTCACCGTGCCGTGGAAGTTCATGGCCTCCGCAGTCCCCGCGATCTTCAGCGCCGACTCGGAGCAGGGCGTCCGGCACGTCCACGACACGTTCACGAAGATGATCCCGATGATGGTGACCGACCCGGTGCTCCAGTACTCGTCACCCACCTGGGACTCGAAGGGCACCGGCAGCCTCTACACGCTCAAGCAGGACGCGCTCAAGGACATCATCGCCGGGCGCAAGCCCATGTCCGCCTACGACGAGCTCATCAAGGACTACCTGGCCAAGGGCGGCGAGAAGGCCCGCGGCGAGTTCGAGGAAGCCGTCCAGAAGGGGAAGAAGTGACGACACGACGCGCGGTTCTCCGGTTCGGCGGCGCGGCGGTCGCGGCGGCGGCCGCCGTACCCGCCCTCGGCTCGCCCGCCGCCGCGCGGTCGCGCGGCTTCGACCCGAAGCCCGGCTCCGACGGTGTCGGCGACCCGCTCTTCCCGACCCTCGGCAATGGTGGCTACCAGGTCGTCCACTACGACCTCACCTTCGACTTCACCCCGGTGACCTACGACTTCACCGCGGTGGTGAAGATCCATGCCAAGGCCACCCAGGACCTCTCCGCGTTCAATCTGGACACCGACGGCCACACCATCGACGCCGTCACCGTCGCCGGCCGCACCGCCCGATGGGAACTGTCGCCCGGACAGAGCGGCCAGGAACTCACCGTCACCCCCGCCCGTCCCCTCCACCGAGGACAGGCGTTCACCGCCGAGATCCGCTACCGGGGCAACGGAAAGGACCGCCGACTCGGCCTGACCGGCTGGAAGTTCGGCAGCGACGGCGGTTTCGCCTCCGCCGCCCAGTCCTCCCGCGCCGACACCTTCCTGCCCTGCAACGACACCCCGTCCGACAAGGCCACCTGGACCTTCCACATCAGCGCCCCGCCGGGCTACGTGGCCGCCGCCAACGGCGAACTCCTCCACAGGACGCCGCGCGCCGACGGCTCCAGCGTCTGGCACTTCGCCCTGCGCGAGCGGATGGCGACCGAACTCATCGGTATCGCCGTCGTCAAGGGAACCTACCTGTACGGCACCAGCCACCGCGGGCTGCCGCTGCGCCACATCGTCCCGCAGGGCCAGGAGGACAAGTACGCGCCCATCGTGGCCCGCACCGCCGACCATCTCGCCTGGCTGGAGAAGAAGTTCGGCCACTACCCCTTCTCCGTCTACGGCGTCCACATCTACGACGGCTACACCGACGCCCTGGAGAACCAGACCCTCTCCCTGTTCTCCACCAACTGGTTCAAGCTCAACGCCCAGGGACAGCCGGGCTACGAGACCACCATGGTCCACGAGCTCGTCCACCAGTGGTTCGGCGACTCCGTCACCCCGAACGACTGGCAGCAGGCGTGGCTCAACGAGGGACCCGCCGTGTACTACGCGGGCCTGTACGGCGAGGAGCGAGGCTGGTCGGTCCTGGACGACAAGATGCGTGCCACGTACGCCAAGCTCGACGCCGCCCGCGCCACCGACGGCCCGCCCGGTCTCCCCAAGGCGCTCGGCGGCATGAACATCTACGACGGCGGCGCACTGGTCCTGTACGCCCTCCGGCTCCGCACCGGGCAGCAGAGGTTCGACCGTGTCATGCGCGAATGGGTGCGACGCTTCAAGGACTCCACGTACACCAGCGAGGCCTTCATACGGCACACCGTCGACGTCACCGGCGACCGGTCCCTCGACCCGTTCCTGCGCGACTGGCTCTTCGGGGCCGTGAACCCGCCCATGCCCGGCCGGCCCGACTGGAAGGCATCCGCGTGAAACGCCGTCCCCCGCACGTTGTCCGAGGAACCGCCGCCGCCCTTCTGACCGCCCTCCTCGCCGCCCCGACGGCCCTGGCCGGACCGGGCGCACGCACCCTGTACGGCCCCCGACGGACACGGCACCGCCTGCACGGCCGCCCGCCCCTGCACCCCCGAGGGCGCCCGCGACCGGGCCCGCACCGAGACCGGGCGCGACGTCCGCGTCCTGCTGGAGGACGGGACGTACCGCCTCACCGAACCCCTCCGGCTCGGTGCCGCCGACTCCGGGAAGAACGGCCACACAGTCACCTGGACCGCGGCGCCCGGCGCCCGCCCCGTCCTCTCCGGCGGCCGGGAGATCACCGGCTGGCGGCCCGGCGCCGACGGCACCTGGACCGCCGACGTCCCGGCCGGGGTCACCCCGGCAGCTCTTCGTCGACGGCGAGCGCGCCGTCCGGGCACGTGGCGAGGCATGCCCGGCGAGCGTCTGCGACGCCACCGCCGACGGCATGACCGGTGCCACCGCCACCGGCATCGACCGCTGGCGGCGCCCCACCGACGCCGAGGCCGTCGTCCGGATCCGCTGGCGCGACTACCACTGCCGGATCACCGGGGTCGACGGCGACATCCTGTCCTTCGCCCGGCCCTGCTGGACCAACGCGTCCAGCGGCACCGACCGCACCGGCCCCTCCTGGGACACCACCACGGTCGACCCCGCCCGCTACAGCAGTGTCGCGTTCTTCGAGAACGCTCCCGAACTCCTTGACGATCCCGGCGAGTTCGTATGGGACTCGCGGGCCCGCACGGTCACGTACCTGCCGCGCGCGGGCGAGGACATGCGCCGCGCCCGGACCGTCACCCCGCACACCGAGCGGCTTCTCCTGATCGAGGATGCCCACGACATCACCGTCAGCGGAATCGGCTTCGCGTACGCCGCGTACCACCAGCCCGGCACCGACGAGGGGTACGCGGGCACACGGGCCGGCCTCACCCTGACCGGCGCCACGGGCCCGTCGACCACGCGGGCCGCTTCTACACCAAGCCGGCCGCAGCCGTCACCGTCCGCGGCGGCCGGCACATCCGCCTCGACGACACGCGGTTCGCCCGGCTCGGCGGGGCGGGCGTGATCCGGGAGGCGGGCACCAAGGACAGTTCCCTGACCCGCTCCTCCTTCAGCGACCTTTCCTGGGCGCGGTGTACGTGGGCGACACCGAACCCCTGCCCGGCGCGGCACTCGCGGGGGAGCGCAACACGGTCGCGCGCAACACCATCACCCGCACCGGCGTCGAGTACACCGACTCCGTGGGCGTCTGGGCCGGCTACGAGGCCGGGCTGACCGTCGACCACAACACACTGGAGCACCTCCCGTACTCAGGGATCTCCGTCGGCTGGGGCTGGAACCAGCCCGAGGCGCAGAAGTCGGTCCTGCGCGACAACAAGGTGACGAACAACCGCATCACCGACGTCATGGAGGTCGACAAGGCCCAGCACGACGGCGGAGCGATCTACACCCAGGGTGCCCAACCGGGCACGGTCGTCTCCGGCAACTGCATCAACCGTTCCGCATTCGGCAACACCGAGCGCGACGGCACGGTGTCTACCTCGACGAACAGTCCTCGCACATCCTCGTCGAACGCAACATCATCACCCGCGTCGGGTACAAGTGGGTCTCCAACTGGGCCGACTACGGCATCCACAACACCGCCCGGGGCAACGGGACCGACCTCGGCCCCGACCGGGGCACCGTGGCCGACGACGGACACCGCCCCGTGCTCTGCCTGGCCGAGGCAGTCCCGTGCGACGAGCTCGACACGGACTGGGAGCTGGGCAGCAGCCACCGAGACCCGAGGCCGGAAGCCCGCCTGATCGAGGCCCTGGCGCTGGCCGGTGCCCGGACCGGCGCGCCGGCCAGGTCGTCCTACGTCCTGGGGCTGCGCACCGACGCGTACGGCTGTGTGCACACCGGGCGGCTGACCCTCGCCTTGGACCACTCGCTCATGTGGTGCAGCGGCGCCGAACGGTCCGTGACGGGGGAGTGCAACGCGCTCCATGGGGAGCAGGTCGCTGGTGAGTACGCGCACTCGGCGTACTTCGGTCGAGGCCGCCCCGTTCCCGTCCCGGCGGTGCCGTGGCCGTACACCGCCGACAGGGGCACGTCGCCCTGATCACGACCGTGCGCGGGCACCCGCTTCCGCGCCCGGTTCGTGGACGGCGACGCGCATCCGGCCCCGGCCGTCGGCGGAGCGGTTGCCTCCGGGTCCCGCAGGCAACCGCTCCGGTCACCTCACCGCCTTCCGGCCACCGCACCGGCCTCCGCTCATCCCGTCCGCCCCGGCCCCTTCACCGGCCCAGGAAGGCGCCGATCCGCTCCCGCAGCCCCCGCGCGTCGAGACCGTGCGCGGCCAGGTGCTCGTCCATCTCCCCGTACTTGCGCAGCTCGGCCCGCCCCACCCCGAGCCCCAGCACCCGATGCGGCACGTCGGCGAGCGCGTCGTTGGCGGCGGCCGTGGACGTCCCCGCCAGATACGGTTCGACGACCACCACGTCGGCGGCGCGGCCGGCGCCGACCGCCCGCCTCAGCCCGGCCCCGTCGAACGGGCGCACCGTCGTCGCGTACAGCACGGTCACGTCGAGCCCCTCGGTCGCCGCGAGCACGTTGTCGAGCATCGGCCCGACCGCCACCACGACCCCGCCCGTGCCCTCCCGCACCGGGGTGAAGCCGGTGCCCGCGCCGACCGGCCGCGCGCGGTCGTTCGACTGGAGCGACAGCCGCACGTACACCCGGTCGTCCCCGGCCGCCGCCTGCCGCAGCAGCGCCTCCGCCTCGTCCGGGTGGCCCGGGACATGGACCGTCCAGCCGTCCAGGGTGTCCATGAGGGCGACATCGCCCGGCGCCATATGGGTGAAGCCACCGGCCGGCCAGTCGTACGAGGCCCCGGCACTCACCAGCACTCCTCCCACCCCCTGATGGCCGAAGTCCAGTTTGACCTGCTCGAACGGGCGCTCCACCAGAAAGCTGGCGAAGGTGTGCACGATCGGCCGCAGGCCGGTGAGCGCCATCCCGGCCCCGGCACCGACCAGCAGCTGCTCCCTGATCCCGACATTGACGACCCGGTCCGGATGGGCCCGCTCGGCCCGTCCGAACCCGTCCCGGCTGATCTCCGCCAGTACGAGCGCGAGACGGGGGTCCTCGTCCAGCATCTGCGAGACGGTCGAGATGAACCGGTCACGCATCGTGTCCATGTGAAATGTCCTTCTTCCGTTTCGTGGCGTCCTCGCCGGTTCCGCGCGTCCGGTCAGCTCTTGGGGGCGACGTGAGCGACCACCGCGTGCGGCCGTCCGGGGTGCGGCGCGGTGAACGCCGCGAACAACGCCTCGTGGTCGCGTCCGTCGACGGACGCGACCGACCAGCCGGCGGCCTCGAACCGGGCGGCGATCCCGCCGGGCCGCGCGTGCGAGGCCGACGCGTTGTCGACCACCACGGTGTGCAACTGCTCGAGCCCGGCCGGGCCCGCGTACGCGATCGCCTCGTGATTGCTGCCCTCGTCCAGCTCGGCGTCCCCGACCAGCACCCATACCCGGGGGTCGGCCAGACCCTGCGCCCGCAGACCCAGCACGCTCCCCACGCCGAGCGGCAGCCCGTGCCCCAGCGACCCGCTGCCGATCTCCACCCCCGGTACGAGCGTCCCGTCCGGATGGTGCCCGAGCGGCGAGTCGTACGTGCCGAACCCGGGCAGCAGTTCCTCGCCGAAGAAGCCGTGCGCGGCCAGCACCGCGTAGTACGCCATCGGCCCGTGCCCCTTGGACAACAGGAACCGGTCACGGTCGGGAGCCTCGACGGTGCCGGGCGTCACCCGCAGCACCCTGTCGTAGAGCACCCAGAGCACGTCCAGGGTGGAGGTCGCGGCGGGGCCGTGCTTCTCGTCCCCCGTCATCAGGCTCATCAGCCGGTTCATGTCGCCGTAGTGGCCGGTCGTCGTGACTGTGGTCCTCGTCATGCATCCAGCCTTGAACATCAAGCCTGGTTGAGGTCAAGGCGGGAAAGGTGTTCGTGACCACCCCCTGAGTGCGGTATTGTTCTCATGCGCGTTCGGCCAGGGGAAAACCCAGGTCAGACGGGTAGCGGGACGTGGCGCAGCTTGGTAGCGCACTTGACTGGGGGTCAAGGGGTCGCAGGTTCAAATCCTGTCGTCCCGACCACGCGGAGACGCAGGTCGGAGGCCGTTCTCTCATGACGAGAGGACGGCCTTTCGTGCGTTCGGGGCGCGAGGGCCCCAGTGTGGTCGCACGCCTGGAACGCGGACGGACCGGCCGACCGGAGGTTGGTCGGCGGCGACGCATCGCGACGGTCCGTACACGGATGGTGGGCGGACCGTTGTGAGCCCGGAAGGAGCCGCCGCGCGTCGCGTCGACCACCCGGCGGCTCGAAGCGCGCATCGGGTCGGCGCACTCGCCGCCGGACGATGTGATCGACGTCGGCGATGCCGGGACCGGGAGAGGCCGCCGGCACCCTCGGCCGCCGCGCCGGGGCGGCTCAGCTGTTGATGCGGTCGGCCACCGCGGCACTGCACTCGTCGGAGCCGATGCCGGGCCCCGTCGTGCAGACCCAGAGGGTGATCGTTCCGTCCTCGCGCATGTCGTAGTTGCAGGTCCTGCTCACCTGGGGGAGGGGCACGCTGCAGGAGCCCGACCGGCCGTAGTCCGTGTACCACTCGACCGAACTGGTACGGCCCTCGTAGTGCTCGACCCAGATCTTGTCGCCGTAGCCGATGAATCCGCCCTCGGCGTACCCGTTGCTCACGACGGCATCGGCGTGCGCCGAGGTCGAGAGCCAGAGGACGGTCGCGGCGGCGCCGATCGCGGCCACGGCGAACCTGGAAGCGTTACGCATCGAATCATCAACTGTCGTAGTAGTGCTGTCCGTCGGGAGCGTCGCCGTCCGATGCGGGGGCGGCCCGTACGGTCATGGTGAGGGGGTGGCCGTCGGTGAACCTTCGGAAAAGCTTGAATCAGCCTTGGCCCGGCCGACCGGCGGCACCCAGAGTGGCCGTGGGGGTTGTCGGTCGGCTCAAGGGGGGTGTCGGTGGCCACGCTCTTCGGGATCCTCGGGACCATCGAGGTGCGGCGGGACGGTGTCCCCGTCGACGCGGGGCACGCGGTGCAACGGCGGGTGCTCGCGGCGCTCCTCGTCGACGCGGAGCGGGTGGTGTCGGCCGACACGCTGGTGGACCGGGTCTGGGGCGACGCCGGGGCGACGAACGGCCGCACGAAACTCTATGGATACGTCTCCCGGCTGAGGCAGGTGCTGGCGGGCGAGGCCGCGGCCCTCACCCGGGAGCGGGGCGGCGGCTACCGGCTGGCCGTCGAGCCCGCGTCGGTGGACGTCCACCGCTTCCGGGAGCTGTCGGGCCTGGCCCGGAAGGCGGGCACCGACGAACGGGCCGAGGCGCTCTGGCGAGAGGCCCTCGACCTGTGGAGGGGCAGCGCGTTCGACGGTGCGGACACCCCCTGGTTCAACGCGCAGCGCGATCTCCTCGACGGCGAGCGGCTGGCCGCGCAACTGGAGCTGGTGGACGTCCGGTTGCGCCTGGCGCAGCACGGCCGGCTGGTGACCGAGCTGCTCGCCCGGGCGGCCGAGCGGCCACTCGACGAACGAGTGGTCGGGCAGCTGATGCTGGCCCTGTACCGATGCGGGCGGCAGGCGGAGGCGCTGGACGGGTACGAGCGCGCCCGGCGGCTGCTCGCCGACGAGCTCGGGGTCGACCCGGGTGCGGAACTGCGGCGGCTGCACGGGCGGATCCTCGCGGCGGACCCCGAACTGGCCGTGGTCCGCCCCGTCGTGCGGGCCGACGCGGCGAAGCAGGCCCACGAGTCCGGTGCGGCGGTCCCCCCGGCCAACGCCGCGGGACGGCAGCTCGTCCCGCGTCTCCTGCCCCCGGACCTGTCGCTGTTCGTCGGCAGGGAAGCCGAGCTGAACGAGGCGCACCGGCTGTTCGACGGGGACACTTCCGGTCCGGTGACGCTGCTCGTCACGGGACCCGCCGGGGTGGGCAAGACGGCCTTCGCCGTGCGCGCGGCGCACGGGCTCGCCGCCCGCTTTCCCGACGGGCAGCTCCACGCCGACCTGCGAGGCTTCGGCGACGAGCCGGCCGAGCCGTTCGCGGTCCTCGGTACCTTCCTCCGCGCCCTCGGCACGAGCGGCGGGAGCGTGCCCGGCGAACTGGCCGACCGCGTCCACCTCTACCGGACCCTGCTGGCCCGGCGCAGGGTGCTCGTCGTCCTGGACAACGCGGCCGACGCGGAGCAGGTACGGGACCTTATGCCGAGCGGCGGGCACTGCGCCACCCTCGTCACCAGCCGGACGACCCTGGCGGAGATGAGCGGCCGTCGCATCGCGCTCGGCGTGCTCGGCTCCGTGACGGGGCTCGCTCTGCTGCGCGAGATGCTGGGACCGGAGCGGACCAAGGCGGAGCCCGAAGCGGCCCGCTCCATCGTGGAGACCTGCGGAGGTCTGCCCCTGGCAGTGTGGGTGGCCGGGGCGCGCCTGGCCGCGCGACCGCACTGGCCCCTGAACAAGGTGGCCCGCGCCCTCGCCGACGAGCAGCGCAAGCTCGACGAGCTGGCCGTCGGCCACATCGCCGTACGGGCGAGCCTCGGACTGACGTACCGGGGGATGGCCGAGGCGACACAACGTGCGCTGGGGATGCTGGCCCTGCTGCCGGGACCGGACTTCGCCCCCTGGGCGCCGGCCGCGCTCCTCGACGTGGATCTGTCCGAGGCGGAGGCCGTTCTCGACGATCTGGTCGAGGTGCACCTGGTGCAGACAGGAGCGGTCGGTGCCACCGGAATCCGCTACCAACTGCACGATCTGGTTCGGCTGTTCGCCCGGGAGCACGCCGAACGGAGCCTCTCGTACCGTGACCGTGCGGGCGCGCTGGACCGGTTGCTCGGGGCGAGTCTGCATCTCACCGACTTCGCGGCCGGCACCCTCAGCGTCGACTTCCAGGGCATCCCGCAGAAGGACCTGGCCACGTGGCGGCTCCCCGAGGCCGACACCGGCGCCCTGCTCGCCGACCCGCTGGCGTGGTTCGACGACGAACGCCAGTTCCTCGTGGGCGTCACCGAACAGGCCCTGGACCGGGGGGAGACCGCGCCCGCCGCCGGGCTCGCCACCGCGCTCACGGCCTTCTTCCAGGTCGGCAGCCACTTCGACGACTGGGAACGGCTCCAGAGCCGGGCGCTCAAGGCGACGCTGAGCAGCGGCGACGAGCACAGCGCCTCGAAACTCCACCGGTGCCTCGGAGAGCTCACCACCATCCTCGACCGGTACCCGGAAGCACTGCACCACTTCGAGCAGGCCCTCCTGCTCGCCGAGGGGCAGGAGCCGACGTACCGGGCCAGTGCGACGGCCGGGCTGGCGTACGTGTACCGACTGCTCGGAGAGTACGACTCCGCCGTCCTCCACTTCGAGGCGGCCGTCGAACTGGCCGGCTCGGCGGGGAACGTCAACTGTCTCGTGTACGCGACCAACGGGCTCGGCGTGATCGACCTGGAGCGGGGGCACGTCGAGGCCGCGGTGGCGCGGTTCACCGAGTGCCTGCGGGCCAGTCGGCTGGCGGGCTACCTGCCCGGGGAGGCACAGGCCCTGCGCTGCCTGGGCCAGAGCCACCGGGCTCGCGGGGCCTACCGGGACGCCGCCGACGCCTACCGGCAGGCGGCGGTGATCAGCGAGAACCTCGGCGACCGGCTCACCGCCACCCATGCCACCTGCTGGCTCGGCGATGTCCTGGTCCGCCTGGGCGAGCACCACGAGGGGCGCCGCCTGTTGGCGAAGAGCCTGTGGACCTACCGGGAGTTCGGCAACCTCTGGGGTGAGGCGGCGACCCTGTACGCGCTCGCGGAGGCACAACTCGCGGCCGGCCGCGCGGCGCCCGCCCGCAGACGCGCCGAGGCCGCCGTCAGGATCTGGCGGCACATCGGCTCCAGCACCTGGCTGGCCGTCGGCCTCGACACACTGGCCCAGGCGCACGGCCTGGCAGGCGAGCGGGAAGCCGCACTGCGGGCCCGTGCGGAGGCCGCGGCCCTGCGCACGGTGTGAGCGCGGGCCGACGCCGGCCCCCACCGGACCGGCATGGTCGGGGAACCGGGCCACGGTTCCCCGACCGTACGGGGTGCGGTCCCGCCCGCGTACGGAACGGGCGGTATCGCACCCGGCCCGCTATCCGGCCGCCGTGGCCGGCGCCGGGGCGTACCCGGCGGGCCGGGCGGTGAAGGTTCCCCGGCCCCGGGTCCGGCCGCGCAGCCGGGTGGCGTAGCCGAACAGCTCCGCCAGCGGTACGGTCGCGGTGATCAGCGATGCGCCGGACCGGGCTGCCCGGCCCGACACCCGGCCGCGCCGGGCCGCCAGGTCGCCGAGCACCCCGCCCACGGCGTCGTCGGGAACGGTGACCGTGACCTCCGCGACCGGCTCCAGCAGCGCCATGACGCCGTTGCGCAGCGCCTCACGCAGTGCGAGTCGGCCGGCCGTCCGGAACGCCGTCTCCGAGGAGTCCTTGGAGTGCGTGGCCCCGTCCGTCAGCGTGACCCGCACACCGGTCACCGGGTGGCCTCCCAGTGGCCCCTCGGCCAGGGCGTCACGGCAGCCCGCCTCCACCGCCCGCACGTACTCCCGCGGCACCCGGCCGCCGACGACGGCGACCGGAACTCGAAGACCGCCGCTCCTGCGCCGCCGTGCTCACCGGTCGCCTCCAGCGATCCGGTGTCGAGGACCACATGGGCGAACCGACCGGCACCCCCGTGGCGGGTGTAGTGACGCCGCTCGTCGGCACGAATCGGTTCATGGTTCCGGAACCGGTCCGTCGGCCCGGGGACGGAGCGGTGCACGACGCGACACGTGCTGACGCGACGTCATGAGCAGGTGTGACAGGACGCGTTGGACATCAGGAATGATGGCGATCACGAAGAGGTGCCGGAGCAACGGAAGGACCGCAACGATGGACGACGACCACGGCCGGTCGGCCGCCGCAGTGTTCGACGCGCTGGGGGAGGAGTACGAGCGGGCGTTCGCCGACTCGCCCGCCCGCCATGCCTCGCTCCAGCGCCTGCTGGAGGAACTCCCGCCGCACGGAAGGGTCCTCGACGTCGGAAGCGGCACGGGGCGGCCGACGGCCTCGGCCCTCGCCGAAGCCGGGCACGCCGTCCTGGGCGTCGATGTCTCCCCCGTGATGGTGGAACTGGCGTCCCGTCAGGTCCCGAGTGCCTCGTTCATCTGCGCCGACATTCGCGAACTCGACCTGGAAGAGGGAAGGTTCGACGCCGTGTGTGCCTATTTCTCGTTGCTGCAGATGCCCCGGGACGACCAGTCGAAGGTGCTGCGGAAGCTCGGGCGGCTTCTGGCACCGGGGGGCGTGCTCGCCGTCGCGACGGTGCCACTGGACGTCGAGGACGCCTCCGTGGTCTTCATGGGTCAGGAGATGCGGGTGTCCAGTTTCGACGCCGCGTCGTTCACCGAGACGGTCACGGCCGCCGGGTTCTCGGTCCTGTGGGAGCGCAGCGATCTGTTCACCCCGGCGCACGGGGCGGCCGTGCCGGAGCCGGAACTGTTCCTGCTCTGCCGTCGAGGCTGACCGGGCCGCCCCACGGGGACAGCCCACCGGGGACTGCCTGACCGGGGGCGGTGCTCCCTCAGCGCTCGCGCGTGATCCGCGTGCTCGCGCGCAGCCGTGCGCGCGCCGCCCGTCCGCGACCGCCGAGCGGACCCCGCCACCCGCGCAGCGCCCGGGCACCGCACCCGCGCCACTGCGCGGGCGAGAGGGGAACGGGCTGCCCGCCCCTGGTGACCAGCGCGTTGACCGGGGTCATCGGGTCCGCGGCCATGGCCTTCGCGAGGAGCACGCCGATGACCAGCGGGGCCAGGGTCACGGCGAGGGCCGTACCGGCCGTGGTCACGTGCTGGAGGCGGGGGCGGTGCGGTGCGTCGGGAACCATGACGGTCATTCGACCAGCCGCGCGCGGACGGGGGACCGGTCCGCGTACTCAGCCCGACCGCCTCTCGTACTCAGAGCCGCACGCGCCTGGGCCGTGTCCCCGGACTGCCGTCGTCCGGCCGGACGACGGGTGGCGGTTCGAGGACACGGCCGGGAGGCTACGCGGTGGTGCCCGGGCCGGAGCCCGTCGTGGTGGCCGCCTTGATGCCCTTGGTGATGTCGTCCATGACGGAGAGCGCGGGCGCCTGCGGACCGATGTCGAACCCCGAACGGACGACGACCATCGTTTCCTCGTCGCGGGGGGACGGGAAGGCCAGCGACTGCACGTACCCGTCGTCGCCGTTCTTCGTCACCACCTTCCAGCGCACCAGGTAGCCCTGACGGCCCGCCACCGTGACCGCCCCGGACTTCAGTTCCTCGTGCGAGGTGATGCCGCCGTAGATCTTCTCGCCGTAGGACTCCGTGGCGTTGGCGGATATGTCCCGCGTCGCCGTGGCCTTCGCCGTCCCCGCGTCGAGCTTCAGGGCCTTCGCCGGCGCGGAGAACACCCCTCCGCGCACGCACTGCTCGGACGCGTCTCCCGGGCAGGGGTACTCGCCCGTGGTCACGCCGGCGCCCGACACTCCCGACCGGCCCGTCCAGCCCTTCGGCACCGGAAGACTGATGCCGCTGAGCAGGTCCGTGGCGTACCCGTCCTCCACCCGGGGCCGTTCCTGCCCCGGCATACGGTCCTCGCCGCCCCGGTTCTCCCCGCCGCGCCCTCCGGGAGCGCCGTCGGGCCCGGAGGACGGTGCCCTGGCCGCGTCCCGCCCCGCGGGCGCGTCGTCGGTGTCGTTCAGGAGGAAGAGGCCACCCGCGACGGTGGCGAGCACCACCGCACCGGCGGCGACGCCGATGCCGATACGCCTCCGGCGCCGCCGGATGGTGGCGGGCGGCACGCGCAGATGGTCGGTCCATCGCGTGCCGTCCCACCAGCGTTCGTGAAGGGGGCCGATTCCTGTATGCCCGGGGTCGGGATGCCAGCCGGGCGGGCTCGTCTGGGTCACACGGCCCACCGTAGAGCGATTGCCTGAGAATCAGATGAATCCGTTGGCGGGAGGTGTGTGCGACGGGCACCATCGGGGTACTCCCCGGCGGCGGAATCCCCCGCCGGGCAACGGCGATCCGTCGCGGGAGGACGAACCATGGAAGAGCGGCCCGCGGTACGGATCGAGCGCGACGGGCCCGTGTTCACCGTGGTCCTGAGCCGGCCCGAGGCGCGCAACGCGGTGGACGGCCCGACCGCCGGGCAACTGGCCGACGCCTTCAGAGAGTTCGACGGGGACCCGGACGCGTCCGTCGCCGTGCTCTGGGGCGAGGGCGGTACGTTCTGCGCCGGTGCCGACCTGAAGGCGATCGGCACCGAACGGGGCAACCGGGTGCGGGCGGAGGGCGACGGGCCGATGGGCCCGACCCGGATGACCCTGGGCAAGCCGGTCATCGCGGCGGTGGCGGGGCACGCGGTCGCCGGAGGGCTGGAGCTGGCCGTCTGGTGCGATCTGCGGATCGTCGAGGACGACGCCGTGTTCGGGGTGTTCTGCCGCCGTTGGGGAGTGCCGCTGGTGGACGGCGGAACCGTGCGGCTGCCCCGGCTGATCGGCGAGAGCCGGGCCATGGACATGATCCTCACGGGGCGCCCCGTAACGGCGTCCGAGGCGTACGCCATCGGGCTCGCCAACCGGATCGTCCCGCCCGGTGAGGCCCGTCGCGCGGCGGAGCGGCTGGCCCGGGAGATCGCCGCGTTCCCGCAGCTGTGCCTGCGCCACGACCGGCTCTCGGTGCGGGAGCAGCACGGTCTGGACGAGCGGGACGCCCTGGCCGCCGAGCACCGGCACGGCCTGGTGCCGCTCGCCGCGGGGGAGACGCGGGCCGGGGCCGCCCGGTTCGGCGGCGGTGCGGGGCGGCACGGAGTCTTCGGTGACTGACTCCGCTCTTTGGTCCGACCATACGTTATATGTGACATAGTGGGGAGAGCAGAGGACGCGACGGCGGCCGGACGACACCGGCCGGGGCAGGGGGTGGCGGATGCCGGTCGAGTGGCAGCCCGTACGGCAGTCGCGCACGCATGAACTCGTGCTTCAGAGCATCGAACAGCGGGTGTTCGCCGGTGAGCTCAAGGCCGGTGACCGCTTGCCCCCCGAGCGGGAGCTGGCGCCGGTGCTCGGGGTCAGCCGGTCCGCGTTGCGCGAGGCGCTGCGGGTGCTGGAGACCATCGGGGTGCTGGTCGCCCAGCCGGGCCGGGGGCCGGACGCGGGGGCGCGGATCGTGCGCAATCCGGACGACGCCCTCGGGCGGCTGCTGCGTCTGCACTTCGCCCTCGGCAGCTACGGGCTCCATGACGTCCTGGAGGCGCGCGTCGCGCTGGAGCGGTCCAGTTTCGAGGCGGCCGCGCGGCATGCCACGAAGGAGGACCTCGACGAGGCGGAGGGCCTGGTCGAGCGGATGAGGGAGCCCGGAATCGAGGTCGCCGAGTTCAACGACCTGGACACCCGGTTCCACGTCCACATCGCCCGCAGTTCGGGCAACGAGCTGACCTCCACGCTCACCTCCGCCGTGCGCGAGTCCGTGCGCCCGCTGATCCTGCGGGCGCTGGAGCGGACCGAGGACTGGCCCGCCACGGCCGCCGCGCTCGACGCGGAGCACGCCGAACTGCTGGGGCTGCTCCGGGCCGGGCGGGGCGCGGACGCGGCCGATCTGGTCGAACGGCATATCCGCAACCTCCACGGCACGCTGGTCGACGAGGGTGCCGGACAGGTGTGAGGCCGTGCGGCCGATCTGTTCCGGGCCGGTCGACGTGTTTGTCAGGTGCATGACTTTCTGATATGGCCCGCCCCCTGAATAGGTGTCTCACCCTTCGCGTTCTGGACGGAGGCTAGTATGGTCAGACCATAAAAGAATCGGAGAAACGATCGGAGAGGCCCATGCGCATCGGACTCTTCGCCACCTGTCTGGGAGACACGCTCTTCCCGGAGGCGGTGAAATCGACCGCGGTCCTGCTCGCCCGTCTCGGCCATGACGTGGTGTTCCCTCCGGGGCAGACCTGCTGCGGACAGATGCACGTCAACACTGGCTACCAGCGCGAACCCGTGCCGCTGGTGCGGAACTTCGCCGAGCAGTTCGGCGACGCGTCGATCGACGCCGTCGTCATGCCGTCCGGTTCGTGCGTCGGGACGGTCCGCCACCAGCACGACCTGGTCGCCCGGCGGTACGGCGACGCGGCGCTGCGCTCCGGGGTCGCCACCGTCAAGGACAAGACGTACGAGCTGTCCGAACTCCTCGTCGACGTCCTGGGCGTCACCGATGTCGGGGCCTACTTCCCGCACCGCGTGACCTACCACCCCACCTGTCACTCCCTGCGCATGCTCCGGGTCGGCGAGAAGCCGCTGAAGCTGCTCCGCGCCGTCGACTCCATCGACCTCGTCGAACTCCCCGAAGCGGACGCGTGCTGCGGGTTCGGGGGCACGTTCGCCCTCAAGAACGCCGACACGTCGACGGCGATGCTCCAGGACAAGATGCGCAACATCGCCACCACCGGCGCCGACGTCTGCACCGCCGGTGACTCGTCCTGCCTGATGCACATCGGCGGCGGTCTCTCCCGCATCGGATCGGGCACCCGCACCCTGCACCTCGCGCAGATCCTCGCCGCCACCCGCACCGCGCCGTATGCCCCGACGGAGGCCCTCCGATGAGCAGCACCTTCCTCGGCATGCCCGCGACCCCGCCCCGCTCCCCGTACGGAACGGGCAATCTGCGCGGCGACCGGACGTTCCCGAAGGCGGCCCACGACGAACTGCGCGACGAGCAACTGCGCCGCAATCTCGGCAGGGCCACCCGCACCATCCGCGCCAAACGCCTCGACGTCACCGGTGAACTGCCCGACTGGGAGGCGCTGCGCGACGCCGGATCGGCCATCAAGACCGACACCATGAACCGGCTCCCCGAACTCCTGGAGGAACTGGAGCGCAAGGTCACCGAGCGCGGCGGCACGGTCCACTGGGCGCGCGACGGCGTCGAGGCCAACGAGATCGTCACCCGGCTCGTCAAGGCGACCGGCAGCACCGACGTCATCAAGGTCAAGTCGATGGCCACCCAGGAGATCGGCCTCAACGAGCACCTCGAATCCGCCGGCATCACCGCCTACGAGACGGACCTCGCCGAACTGATCGTCCAACTCGCCCACGACAAGCCGTCGCACATCCTGGTCCCCGCGATCCACCGCAACCGCGACGAGATCCGGCAGATCTTCCTCAAGGAGATCCCCGGTGTCGACCCGCGTCTCGACAGCGTGCCCGCGCATCTCGCCGCCGCCGCCCGCGCCTATCTGCGCGAGAAGTTCATGACGACCAAGGTGGCGGTCTCCGGCGCCAACTTCGGCATCGCGGAGACCGGAACGCTCTGCGTCGTGGAGTCGGAGGGGAACGGCCGCATGTGCCTGACCCTGCCCGACACCCTCATCACCGTCATGGGCATCGAGAAGGTGCTGCCGCGCTACCAGGACCTGGAGGTGTTCCTGCAACTGCTGCCGCGCTCCTCCACCGGGGAGCGGATGAACCCCTACACCTCGATGTGGACCGGGGTGACACCGGGCGACGGGCCGCAGGAGTTCCACCTGGTCCTGCTCGACAACGGCCGCACTGCGGCGCTCGCCGACCGGATCGGTCGCGAGGCCCTCAACTGCATCCGCTGCTCGGCCTGTCTCAACGTCTGTCCGGTGTACGAGCGGGCCGGCGGCCACGCGTACGGCTCGACGTACCCCGGACCGATCGGCGCGGTCCTCACCCCGCAGCTCGCCGGGATGGACGCGGCCAAGGGCGACCCCAACGGCTCGCTGCCGTACGCCTCCAGCCTCTGCGGTGCCTGCTTCGACGCCTGCCCGGTGAAGATCGACATTCCGTCGCTGCTGGTCGAACTGCGCCATCAGCACACCGAGCACACCGGGACGACGGCGGAGAAGCTGGCCATGAAGGCCGCCGCCACGGTGATGCGACGGCCCGGGCTGTACACGACCGCGCAGAAGGGCGCCGCCCTCGGCCGCGTCCTCGCCGGTCGGGACGGCAAGATCAGACATCTGCCGCCGCCGTTCGACCACTGGAGCGCCGGACGCGACACCGCCGCGCCGCCGAAGCAGACCTTCCGCGCCTGGCTGGCATCGGCCGAGGGAGCCGCGACGATGCGCGCGGCCGCGGCCGAGCACACGGACGACCCGCGGAAGGAGGAGGAGAAGTGACGAGCGCACGCGAGACCGTGCTGGGCCGGATCAGGGACGCCCTGACCCTCGCCCCGGTCCAGGGCACCCCCGTGGACCGCGCCTACCGCACCGGACGCACCCTTCCCGACGACGAACGCCTGGCCCTCTTCACCGACCGCCTCGTCGACTACAAGGCCGAGGTGCGCACCTGCACCGCCGACCGTACCGCCGCGACCGTCGCCGAGGTGCTGGGGGAACACGACGCACGGCGGATCGGGGTACCGGCCGGACTCGATCCGTCGTGGCTCGGCACGTACGACGGCGAGGTCCGGGTGGACTCGGCCGACCTTCCGGCACCGCGTCTCGACGCGCTGGACGGCGTCGTCACCGCCTCGGCCGCCGGCTGCGCCGAGACGGGCACGATCTTCCTGGACGGATCGCCGGACCAGGGCAGGCGGGCGCTCTCCCTCGTGCCCGATCTGCATGTGTGCGTCGTCGACCTGTCGGCGGTCGAGGTCGGTGTGCCCGAGGCGGTGGCCCGGCTGGTGCCCGACCGGCCGACGACGCTGATCAGCGGGCCGTCCGCCACGTCGGACATCGAACTGGAACGCGTGGAGGGGGTCCACGGACCGCGCACCCTGGTGGTGATGATCCGCACCGACGCGTAGGGCGGGCAGGGCCCCGGACACGCTGCCCAGCCCGCGGGACCCGTGGGCGGGGCAGCGCGGGGTGCGTGGCCCTCCCGGCCGCGCACCCCGATCCCCGGGCCGTGGCCCGCCGGTGCTCAGCCGTGTGTGACGGTGAGCGGCTCGAAGCGGACACGGGTGGTCGTCGCGTCGTCCGCCCAGGACACCGCCACCGTGTCCCCGTCCACGTCGACATCGCTCACCACGGCGTCGAGCGGCGCCGCACCCGGATCCGCGGTCAGCGAGGCGAGTGCCACCAGCAGCACCGTTCCCTGCGCCGGACCGGACAGCCGGGGCACCTGCGCCCACGGCGTGTACGCGGTGCCCTCCGGGGCCCGCACCACGTCCCGCCTCTCCCAGCCGTGCAGACCGTGCAGCGCCGACACCACCGTGTCGTCACGGCCGGTCGCCCATCCCGTCTGCTCCACCCGGGCCCCGTCCGGCGCGCCGAGCACCCGGTGCACCCGCAACTCGTACCGGCCGCGCACCACCGTGACACTCTCCACCCGCATCCCCGGCGCCATCGGCTGCCCGGAGGCGAACACGGGGCGGTGCCAGGAGGCGGCCCACCCCCAGCCGTCCCCGTCGCCCGCACCCAGCGGACGGATGGCGCGGCGGCCGCTGCGCGCCCCGGCGACGACCACCGCCAGATGGTTGTCCGCCACGTTCCCGCCCGAGGTGGGACCGGTCACCGTGGAGTACGACTGACGGCTGTACAGCGGATCGGCCGGGGCACCGGCCTCGCCCTCGTGCGGCAGCACGTGGTCGCTGCCGTGGTTGTGCAGCCGTACGATCCCGTCCGCACCCGTGGACTGCACGAGCAGCCCCGGAGCGGGCAGCGCGAGCACCCGGTCGGGTCCCTCGCTCGGCGCGGGCTCCTCGGTCGCCGTCCACAGCGGATGATCCTCCGGGGCCAGCAGCGACACGAACGCCTTGGACGCCCAGTACGGCGACGCGGGGGCCGAGTAGTTCTGCAGACCGGCCGGGTGCGGGCCGTGCCAGCCCAGGTTCAGCAGCCCGTCCGCGCCTACCGCGCCGCGGTCCAGGAAGTAGCGCAGCGCACCGTCGATCACCCGTCGGGAGACGCCGGGCGCGAGCGGGGTGTGCCCGGTGACGGCACCGAGCGCGACCGACGAGGCGGCGGCGAAACGGTAGGTCAGTGACCGGCCGAAGTGGATCGGCGCGCCGTCGCCGCCGAACAGCAGCGAGAAACCCTCCAGATGTTCGCTCAGCCGCGCGCCGTAGTGCGCGGACAGCCCGGCGTCGCCCGACAGATGGGCGTCGAGCACGGGGTAGAGGTGCAGCGCCCAGCCGTTGTAGTGGTCGAAGGCGCGTCCGTCGCCGTCCGAGTACCAGCCGTCGCCGCGGTACCAGCCCTCCAGCAGGTCGTGGGCGCGCTCCTTCGCGCGGGCCGTCTCCGCGTCGCCGCGGCCCACGGACTCCAGGAAACCGGCCACCGCGTAGGGAAACAGGTACCAGTTGTTGGGCGCGGGGCGGTGTCGCAGGGCATCGCGCAGCCACGTCTCGGTCCGGTCCCGCACCGCGGGCTCCAGCCGGTCCCAGAGCCACGGACGGGTGAGCCGCAGTCCGATGGCGACGGAGGCGGACTCCACCATGGGCTGGCCGAGGGCCGGGTGGTCGCGGATCAGCGGCCATGATTCGGCGTCGTCCCGGCCCGGGGTGAGCGTGCCGGCCGCGAGCCCGTCGGCGTAGCGGCCGAGCCAGCCGCGGGGGTCCTCGCCGCCCGCGCCCGCCACCCGGAAGGCGGCGGCCAGGAAGGTGCGCGCGTATCCCTCCAGACCGTCGGAGCGCACCCCGGACACGGAGGGCCTGCCGGGCAGGTCCAGCCGGGCGCCGCCGGGAGTGGCCCACTTCCAGGCGGCCGCCAGCAGCCCGTCGGCCACGGCCTCCCAGTGCGCTCGGGTGTAGCCGGTGCGCGGGCTCAGCACCGGGTCGTCGGAGGGGAGTTCGAAGGGAGGGCGCGGGTGGGGTGCGGTCATGCGAGGAAAGCCGGCCTTTCACGTCGTACGCGGTGGGCGAATCCGTCGCCTGCGGCTCGTCTCCCGGGCCGGACGTCCGCGCCGCCGACGCGGCTCCTGTTTCGGGTCACGGGGGAATTCTGATCGATTGATCGTTATTGGGTCAAGAGATCGATCGGAGGGGAGCGAAAGTGATCGAACGATCATTTCGTGAGGTGTCGAGGGTGGGCCCAAGGCGTCGAGGACGCGTTCGAGGTGCCAGGGTTGCATCTATGATCGTCGTTTGACATGGACACCCTCGCGCTCTGGCAATGGGCGGCGCTCGCCGCGGCATCCGCTCTCGTCGGCTTCTCCAAGTCGGCCGTCAGCGGCGCCAACACGATCAGTCTCGCCGTCTTCGCGGCCGTACTCCCGGCGCGCGAGTCCACCGGGGTGCTGCTCCCGATCCCCGTCGTGGGCGACGTGCTCGCCGTGCTCCTCTACCGGCGACACGCCCACTGGCCCACTCTGCTGCGGCTCTTCCCCGCCGTCGCGGTCGGCGTGGTGGCGGGATGCGCGTTCCTGATCTGGGCCGACGACGCGGCGATCCGTGTGTCGATCGGCGCGATCCTGCTGTTCATGGCGGGCGTCACCGTGTGGCGGCGGTGCACGACCACGGGCGCGCGGGCGGTGCGGTGGCCGTCCGCGCGCAACGCCCCGGCCCTCCCGATCACCGCTCGTGGCGGCGGGGGAGGGCCGGGGCGTTTCGGGCCGACGCGCGGGCGAGCCCGGTCAGATGACGTCCTCCTCGATCTGCGCCTGCTCGCGCGCGGTCCCGTACGCCGAGGGCGTGCCGTACGAGCGGCGTGCGACGAACCACCACACGGTGGCCAGGACCAGCACCGCGATCAGCGCGATCGACGCGTAGTTCATCGAGTCGATCGTCACCGGCGACGACTGCGGGAGCAGGAACAGCACGGTGACGAAGGCCACCCACACCACGGCGATCCAGCCGATGGGCTTGCTCCAGCGGCCCAGGTGCCACGGACCGCGCTCGAAGCGGTCGCCCGAGCGCAGCTTCAGGAAGATCGGGATGGCGTAGGCGGGGGTGATGCCGATGACGTTGATCGCGGTCACCGCTCCGTAGGCGGTGGCCGAGTACAGCGACGGCAGGGCCAGCACCGCGGCGACGGCCACCGACAGCCACACCGCGTTGACCGGCGTCTGGGTGCGCGAACTCACCTTGCGCCACAGGGCCGAGCCCGGCAGGGCGTTGTCACGGCTGAACGCGAACACCATCCGGCTGGCGGCGGCGACCTCGGCGTTGCCGCAGAACAGCTGCGCCGCGATCACGATGAGCAGCAGGGCCGTGGCCCCGGAGGTGCCCAGCGCGTCGATCATGATCTGGGCCGGCGGCACATTGGTCGCGGTCTCCTGGGTGCCCTTGTAGTCCTGGATGGCGAAGGTCAGCCCGGCCAGCAGGACGAACCCGGCGATCCACGACGCCCAGATGGCGCGAACGATGCCCTTGGCGGCCGTCACCGAGGCGTTCGACGTCTCCTCCGACAGATGCGCGGAGGCGTCGTAGCCGCAGAAGGTGTATTGGGCGAGGAGCAGACCGATCGCCGCCACGTACAACGGGTTGTCCCACCCGGTGTCGTTGACGAACTCGGTGAAGACGAACGACGGGGACTGGTGGTGCGAGGGGACGACCGCCAGCACGACCACGATCACCGCGACACCGGCGAGATGCCACCACACACTGATGGAGTTGAGCACGCTGACGAGACGGACACCGAAGAGATTCAGCACCGCGTGCAGCAGCAGGATGCAGACAAAGATGATCATCGTCTTGCCCGGGGTGGGGGTGAAGCCCCACTGCAGGTTCATGAACGCGCCGGTGAACAACGCGGCACCGTAGTCGATGCCGGCGATCGCGCCGAGCAGGCCGAGCAGGTTCAGCCAGCCCGTGTACCAGCCCCACTTGCGGCCGCCGAGCCGGTCGGCCATGTAATAGAGCGCCCCCGACGTCGGGTAGGAGCTGGTGACCTCGGCGAGCGCCATGCCGACACAGAGCACGAAGAGCCCCACACCCGCCCAGCCCCAGAGCATCACCGCCGGACCGCCGGTCGACATGCCGAAGCCGTACAGCGTCATGCAGCCGGACAGGATCGAGATGACGGAGAAGCTGATGGCGAAGTTGCCGAACCCGCCCATGCGACGGGCGAGAACCGGCTGATAGCCGAGTTCGCGCAGTCGCTGCTCCTCGTCGTGCGGTGGGGCGGCCTCCGCGCCCGAATGGGTGGGGGTGGATATGGACATGGGAAGACCTCCGTGAGCGGTGGACAGGGGACGGACGGACAGGGGAACGGCCGGACCGCGGACGCGTGCGCGAGGTCCGGTCCGGAACGGGGGAGTGCGGTGCGACGGCGCGGCGTACCGGCTCAGCCGGGCGGGCCGTGCCCGGGTTCGCGGGGCGCGGCCAGGCAGCGGCTCCGGGCGCGCAGAAAGACCTCCTCGGCGCCCCCCGGGGCCTTGGGATCACGCGTCCGGTACATCCAGGGGACCGAGGTGAAGTACGGCCCGAGCTCCTCGAACACCGGCGCCGCCTCGGCGAATTTGAGTGCCCCCCACAGCGCGTGGGCCAGATGGTTCAGATCCGGCAGGGAATGGGACAGCGGGAGAGTGCGGTGGAACCACAGCCGCGAGGCCCGCATCGCGTCCCGTTCGGCGTCCTCGGTGACCCAGTGCAGGTCCAGGGCCTTCTCGTGACCGCGCTCCCGCCGGTACCGCTCGACCCGTACGTACAACGGAAGCACATGCAGCGCGGAGCCCTCCGGGGCCGAAGAGGCCGCCCACTGGACGAAGTTGAACGCCTCCGAGAGCGCCCCGCCCGCCTTGCGCGCGTACACGAACTGGAGCATCCGGTGGTACGCCTCGCGGTTGTACGGGTCACGCTTGTCGGCCTCCGCCAGCAGCCCCCACGGTCCGGGGAAGAGCATCGGTCCCGGCGGGTGCATCCGGTGCTCCTCCAGCTGCTGGCGCTCGTCCAGCTGGGACAGGGCGAGCAGACACACCCACGGCACCGGATCGGCGGGCGAGGCGTGCGCGGCCGTCCGGCAGGCACCCCACGCTTCCTGCCACAGCTCCCGGGCCCGGTGATGGCCGTCGCGGTGGGCGCGGACGGCCCGTTCCACGACGACCCGCGCGCGCATCACGGCGGCGGCCACGCTCTGCGGCTCCTCGGCCAGCCACGCCTGCACCGCGTCCGAACCGGCGGCTACCGCGCCCAGCACCTGCGTGCGCTGCGTCCACAAGGACCAGTCCGGAGTGCTCTCCAGCAGATTCCGCATGGACAACCAGCGTCCGGTGCGCAAATCCTGTAACGCGGACCGTAATTCGTTGTCATGGCCGGCCGGGTGATAGACCGGCCGGAACTCACTGTTGGCCATCGACGTTCCCTGCTCCCGTGCGACGGGACGGAGAGCGGGGCACGGAGTGTCTCCTCAGCACGTCACACAACCCCGTGGCGGAGTGGAACCCGTGGTACGGCGGAGTGCCCGGGAAGCGGGGTCCCGGCGCTCAGGGTGGTGTTTCGGTCTCATGAATCCTCGGCGACGTGGGGGGTGTACTGCTGTTGAATACCGAACTGCTTTAAAGTGTCAGGGTGTTGCTCGGCGGTGAGTGTAAGGCCAGTCGCCCCGAACTCCCGACCGATTCGCGGATCTTACGGCCTGGAGGCGGTAACTCAAGCCCGCTGATCCTTACGCGGGTTGATTTGCCGACAGCGATTCCGCGCCCCTGTCCGGACGACCCTTGACGTGGGCGGTGGTCTGCATCACGCTGGGCGTCGCAGACCAATGATCACGATTCCGTTCAAGCGGCAGATCCGTTCAAGCCGCAGAGCTTTTGCCCCGATGGAGTGTCGATGACAGGCCCGGTACTCGCCGTGGACGAGGACACATCGGGCACCAAGGCGCTCGTGGTCTGCCCCGAACGCGGCGTGATCGGTTCCGCGTCGGCTCCGGTCCGGCCGCGGCACGGCAGCGGGGGAGCCGTCGAGGTCGACCCGGCGGAGCTGCTCGAATCGGTCCCCCTCGCCGGGAATCGGGCGATGGCGCAGGCGGGCGAACCAGTGTCGGCCGTCGGCCTGGCCAACCAGGGTGAGGCAGTCCTCGCCTGGGATCCGGGCACCGGGCGGCCCCCTCACCGACGCCATCGTCCGGCAGGACCGCCGCTCCGCGTCGATTTGCTCCGAACTCGAAGCGTACGACGACGAGTTGAGGCACCTCACCGGCCTTCCGCTCGATCCGTACTTCGCAGCCCCCAAAATGGCCTGGATCCGTCGGGAACTCACCCGCGAGGGCGTGGTCACCACCAGCGACTCCTGGCTCGTCCACCGGCTGGCCGGTGCCTTCGTCACGGACACCGCAACCGCGGGCCGCACCCAACTGCTCGATCTGGAACGGGCCGAGTGGTCCCCGCGCGCCCTGGACCTCTTCGGACTCGGCGGCGAACGCCTCCCCGTCGTCGTCGACTCCGACACGGACGTCGGCACGACCAGCGCCTTCGGCACCGAGATCCCGCTGACCGGACTCCTCGTCGACCAGCAGGCCGCGCTGTCGCCCAGAACGCGCTGGACCCGGGCGACGCCCAATGCACCTACGGAACCGGCGCGTTCCTGCTCGCCCGGGCCGCCACCGGACTGGTCAGCCGCGATCGCGTGTTCCGCCAAAGGCTCTGACGGTACGTCAGGGAATCAGCAGCCAGTCCGAGCCGATCGCCGCGACCAGCCCCACCACGAGCAGCCACGTGCCGAGGCGAGTCCGGCCGTTCCTGCTGAGCTCGATGACGATTCCGCACAGGATCAGCGCGAGCCCGTACACCCCGACCACGAGTACGGAAGACCTGCTGGCGATCCGCAACGCGAGCACGACGGCCATCGCGGCCATGCCGACCGAGGACAGAGCGATACGGAGCCGCCTCGCCTGACGTGGCGTCAGCCGCCGTTCCTCGGGCCCGGCTCCGAGCTGTGCGACGGGATCCGGACGGGCCTGGTCGGCGATGCCGGTGCCGCGCGTACCGGCGACGCCCGTGTCGGCCGCGTCGGCAACGGATTCGGCGGAGGTCCCGTCGGCGACGGCCGTCTCGGGGGTTGCGACGGGGGTGTCGGAAGCGTCCTCGGTGTCGGCCCCCGTGGCCGGCGCCCCGTCCGCCGACCGCGCCGGTTCCCCGTCCGCCGACCGCGCCGGCGCCCCGTCCGCCGACCGCGCCGGTTCCCCGTCCGGCCCGGCCTGGGCGCGGCGTACCCGCTTCGTCTCACCCTCCGGAGCGCCGTCGGAGGCCGCCCCGGGAGCGGCTATCCGGGCATCTGCGGCCTGGTCCTGGTCAGAAGTGCTCATGACGCCGGATCGTAATGGCTGTGGGCCCGCCCCGTTCACCGCTCGGGCGGACGGACGCGAACGTGACGTAGGTTCGACACATGCCCGGCCACATCCTCGTCCTCGGTGGTACGACCGAGGCCCGGCAGCTCGCCGCCGAGCTGACCGCGCCCGGCCGCCCCGCCACGATCCGCGTCACCACGTCACTGGCCGGACGGGTCGCCCGGCCCCGCATGCCCGCCGGTGAGGTGCGTGTCGGCGGCTTCGGCGGTGCGCGCGGTCTCGCCGACTGGCTGCGTACCCATGACGTGGACACCGTCGTCGACGCCACCCACCCCTTCGCGGACACCATCAGTGCCCACGCGGCGCGGGCGGCTCAGGCCACCGGCACCGCGCTGTTCGCGCTGCGCCGCCCCGGCTGGACGGCGGGCCCCGGCGACCGCTGGTACCAGGCCCGAGACCTCGCCCACGCCGCCGAGCGACTGCCCGGCCTGGGGGAACGGATATTCCTCACGACCGGCCGTCTGGGCCTGGCGGCCTTCGCCACGGCTCCCGGCGCCGACCGGCTCCACTTCCTCGTCCGGTCCGTCGAACCCCCGAACCCGCCGCTGCCCCGGCACACCGAGGTGATCCTCGACCGCGGCCCGTACACGGTCGAGGGCGAGACGGAACTGTTGCGCGCGCACGCCGTCGACGTCCTCGTCACCAAGGACAGCGGCGGCCCCGCCACCGCCGCGAAACTCACCGCGGCCCGGCACCTCGGCCTGCCCGTGGTCGTGGTCCGCCGCCCACCGGCACCCGACGGTGTGCCCGTCGTCCACGACGTGCCGTCGGCGCTCCGGATCCTGTACGCGGAAGGTGGGTTCAGCCGCGACGCAGGAGATACGTGTCCATGATCCAGCCCTTGCGGGCACGCGCCTCGGCCCGCAACTCCTCGATCCGCTCCGCCACCTCGGCGAGGCGTCCGGAGACCAGGATCTCGTCCTCGGTCCCCACGTACGCCCCCCAGTAGATGAACAGGTCCTGGTCGAGATGGCGGGTGAACGCCTGCCGCGCGTCCAGCATCACCACCACGTCGTCGACGCCCTCGGGCCAGCCCTCGGCCAGCCGCCGCCCGGTGGTGATCTGCACCGGACGCGCCACCCGGTTCAGCCCCGTGCGGTGCCTGGCCAGCAGCGCGGACACACTGCTGATACCGGGCACCACCTCGTGCTCGAAGGCCACGGAACCCCGGCCGGCGATCTCCTCCAGGATGCCGAGCGTGGAGTCGTAGAGCGCCGGATCGCCCCACACCAGGAACGCCCCGCACTCGTCCTCGCCCAGCTCCCGCGCGATGAAGTCCTCGTACAGATCCGCGCGACGCCGGCGCCAGTCGTCCACCGCGGGCGAGTAGTCCGACGTCACGCGATCGCGCTCCGGGTCCCGGGCCTCGACGAGCCGGTACGAGCGGTCCTTCGCGTGCGCGTCCAGGATGTCCCGCCGCAACCGGGTCAGATCGGACTTCTCCTCGCCCTTGTCGAGGATGAAGAACGCATCCGCCCTGTTCAGCGCCTTGACGGCCTGCAGGGTCAGATGGTCGGGGTCGCCCGCGCCGATACCGATGACATAGATCTTTCTCACCGCACCGAGTCTGCCCGATGCCCCGGCGCCGGGGGAGCCCGGGCCACCAGCCCCGGCCGCCGCCCTCTCGTGCGCGCGGGCCGCGCCCCGTGCACACGGGACGTGGATCTTTCGGGTCGCAGTACGTAGGGCATGTTTCGAGAGTCCCGTCCGGCCCGCGACGCCTGGCGCGGCACCTCGCCACGTCGTCGGATCGTCCACGTACGCCCAGTGCGAAGGTGACCCCCCGCCGTGCGATGCACCGCACCGGACGCCGCGGGCCCCGCCCTTCGGGCGGGCGACGCTACTTTCGAGACACGCCCCAGCGGCCTCCAGCGAGCAGGCGGGGTGCCTCACCGGCCGCGTCGACGGGCCGCGCCCCGCCGCCCGGTACGCGTTCGCCCTCCCCGGCCTCCACCCGGCGTGCCAGGTCCCCGGCCCAGCCGATCAACGCGTCGACCGCGATCCCGTGCGGCCGGGCGGTCCCGAACCCGGCGAGCGCCGCCGCTCCGCGCCGCAACAACCGGGCTCCGCCGGTGGCGTTGCCTCGTGCCGCGTGCGTCAGCCCCACGGCCAACTGCGCCAGCCCGCGCCACAGTTCCCGCTCCGAGGACGGCCCGGACTTCCACGCGTCCTCGAACACCTCGTGCGCGTGGAACGGCATTCCCGCGTCCAGCAGCCGCTGCGCCTCCCGCACCGTCTCCTCGGGAGTGCGGGTCACCCCCTCGGGCTGCCGCTCCACTCCCGGGGCCCCGTACGGCAGGGGGCGGCCCAGTCCGTCACGGGGACGCGCGTTGCGCGCCCGGCCCTCGGCGTCCCGGTCCCTGCTGGTGGCGTCCATCATTCGATTGTGCCCCGCACCTGCGATGAAGTGTACGAACCACTGTCCGTGGGCCCGGGTTCACGACTAGTGTCGACACTCGTCCGCACCACTTTGGGGAGGGTAGGGATGAAGCAGTCCCGGCCACTGTACGAGCGCGAACCGGAACTCGCCGCTGCCGCACAAGCCGTGGATGCCCTGTGCGGCTCCCAGGCCACCGGAGGACTGCTGGTCTTCAGCGGCGAGGCGGGTATCGGGAAGACGGCACTGCTCGACGAGATCCGTTCGATGGCCGCCGACCGCTGCACGGTCTGGTCCGCACGCGGTGGTGAAACGGTCACCTCCGTCCCCTTCCACGTCGTACGGCAGTTACTGCAACCGGCTTTCGACGAGTTCCGGCCCGCCGAGGTGCGGGACCTGTTCGGTCCCTGGTACGAGATCGCCGCGCCTGCCCTCGGGCTCGCCGAACCGAGCGGACCGCAGGCCGACCCGCAGGGTGTCCGGGACGGCCTCGACTTCGTCGTGGCCCGGCTCGCCGCCCGGCTGAGCCATCGCCCGCTGCTGCTCATGATCGACGACGCCCACTGGGCCGACGGCGAAACCCTCGCCTGGCTCGACTCCTTCACCGCGCGCCTCGCCGAACTGCCGGTCCTCGTCGTCCGTGCCCACCGGCCGGAGGAGATGGCGGCGCGGCACCAGGACGCCGGAACGGGCGGCGCCCGCCCGCGCCAGACCCGGGTGGCCCTGCGCGCCCTCACCCCGGATGCCACCGCCGAACTGGCCCGCGCCGCCCTCGGCGAGCACGCCGACGACCCGTTCTGCCGCGAGGTGTGGGCCGTCACCGGAGGCAATCCCTACGAGGCGGTCGAACTCGTCGCCAAGGTCCAGGACCGTGGACTGGCACCGCTGGAGGAGTCGGCCGGTCTGCTGCGCGAACTCGGCGCCTCCGCCCGGGGCAGCGGTCTCGTCGCCCGGCTCGAACGGCTCGGCACCAACGCCACCCGCTTCGCCTGGGCCGTGGCCGTCCTCGGCACGGACATCTCGCAGGACCTCGCCGCCACGCTGGCCGGGATGAGCCAGGCCGAGGCGGCCGACTGCACGGCGCTGCTGCGCGAGGCCCGTATCGTCACCGGGTTCGATCCGCTGGAGTTCGTCCATCCGCTGATCGCCTCCGCCATCTACCGCTCCATCCCGCCGGCCACCCGTACCGCCTTCCACGGGCGGGCCGCGTGGGCCATCACCCGTGCGGGGCTCGGCGCCGCCGCGGCCTCCCGGCACCTCCTCGAAGTGCACCCGGACGACGATCCGGAACTCGTCGAGCAGCTCCGCGAGGCGTCCCGGCAGCACCTCGCCGTCGGCGCCCCGGAAGCCGCCCGCCGCTGTCTGGAGCGTGCCCTGGAGGAGCCCCCGCATCCGGACATCAAGGCGACCCTGCTGTACGAGCTGGGCTGCGCCACCCTGCTCACATCCCCGGCCACCACGGTCCAGCACCTGCGGGCCGCTCTCGACATGCCGGGTCTGGACGAGACGCAGCGGATCGACGCCACCTACCGGCTGGCGGCCGCGCATTCCCACAACAACCAGCTCAAGGAGGCGGCGAGTGCGCTCGCGGCCGAGGCCGCGCGCACTGCGCCGGGTCCCGGCCTGATGCGACTGCAGGCCGCCCACTTCCTCTGGGAGGGCATGCAGGCCACGGAGGACGACGGGCCCGCCAGATCCGAACGGCTCGCCCGGAACGCCGACCATCTCACCGGCCGGGACAACGCCGAACGGGCCCTGCTGACGCTGCGGGCCTTCGACGCCATGATGCGCGGCGAGAACGCCCAGCTGATCGTCGACCTCTGCGAACGCGCCCTGGTCGACGGCCACCCCGCCCGGGGTCTCGGCTGGACCGACACCGAATGGGGCTTCGAGCTGCCCACGCTCGTCGGCATCACGTACGCCTTCACCGACCAGGTCGACCGGGCCGAGGCACTGTTCGGCGAGGCCGTCCGCGCCTTCGAGATCTCCGGGTGGAGCGGTGCGCACCTCGCGTTCGCGCATACGCTGCTGGGCCTGGTCCACCGCCGTCGTGGCCGACTCGCCGAGGCCGAGGGCTTCCTCCGCGAGGGACTGCGCCTCGCCGACCGCGTCGGCAGCGGACTTCCGGTCCACTGGGACGCGGCCTGCCTGCTCATCGACACCCTGATCGCCCGGGGCCGCGTCGCCGAGGCCCGGCAGATCGCGGACCGCTACGACTTCGGTCCGCCCTACCCCAGCGCGATGGTGCTGCCCGACGCACCCTGCCTGCGCGGCAGGCTGCTGCTGGCGGAAGGCCGTACCAAGGAGGCCGTCACCGAACTCGAAGCGGCCGGTCAGGCACTCGAGGCACGGGGCAGGTTCAACGGCGTGTGGGCACCCTGGGCCGGTGACCTGGCCCGTGCCCTGGCGGAGGATGACCCGCAGCGCGCCGCCCAACTCGCCACCGCCGCCCGCGTGCACGCCGAACGGTTCGGCACGGACACCGCGATCGGCGAGGCCCTGCGCTGCGTCGCCCTCTTCGCCCGTCCCGAGGACGCGGTCCATCTGCTGGCCGAGGCGGTCCGTCACCTGGAGGCGTCCCCGGCCGCGTACGAACACGCCCTGGCGCTCGTCGACTACGGCATCGCGATCCGCTCCCCGCGCGAACTCGCCAGGGCTCACAAACTGGCCACCGCGTGCGGCGCGGAGGTGCTCGCCGACCGCGCTCACCAGGCACGTGCGTCGATCCGGTCCTCGGAGTGAGGTAATGTTTGTCCTGCGCGGTCGTCCGGAACACCGGGAAGAACCGTAGCGGGACGTGGCGCAGCTTGGTAGCGCACTTGACTGGGGGTCAAGGGGTCGCAGGTTCAAATCCTGTCGTCCCGACTCGTGAGAGTCGCAGGTCAAAGGCCGATTTCGGAGCAATCCGGAACCGGCCTTTGATCATTCTTGAGGGCCAACGGATCACCTCGCCGTCGTCCGCCACATCATCGATGACCAGTGCCGCCGACCCTGAGAACACCGTTGTCACATGGACGTTGACATCTCGCACAGGACGTCGACGACACCCGTAGCCTGCCGTCACCACCGACTACGCAACAGAGCCCAGTACAGGCCGGGGGCTCCGCCGCATCGATGCGGCGGAGCCCCCGGCAGGGCGGCTACTTCGCCTGCCAGCCGATCAGCTGGGGCGGGCCCATGACGCCGTAGTTGCCGTAGAACTGGGCCGACCCGTAGTTGGCGAGACCCTTCTTGACGGCCCAGATGGTGGGGCCGTTGTGGGTCGGCATGATGCCGTAGGTCTCCATGGCTTCCAGCTCGACCTTGTTGCCGACATCGAACTGCTCTTCCAAGGTCGGCAGGTTGGTGACGGCCTTGACCTCCTTGTCCATGCTCTTCGGCACCGAGCGGGAGACGTTGAGAGTGGAGTCGGAGCAGTACATCTGGCAGATGTAGAGCATTCCGTTCGGGTCGCTCGAAATGAAGCCCATCCCGAAGATGTCGAAGGCGCGCTTGGTGAACACCTTGTTGAAGTCGGCGGAGGGGTGAGCCTCGATGTCCAGTTTGACGCCGATGTCCTTCATCATCTGGGCGAGGGCAGTGGCGCGGGCCTTGGTGGTGGACCTGTCACCGATGGTGGGGAAGGTCAGCTCCAGCTTCTCGCCGTCCT
The DNA here is from genome assembly GCF_042892615.1 of Streptomyces sp. NPDC001750. Classification (NCBI taxonomy): domain Bacteria; kingdom Bacillati; phylum Actinomycetota; class Actinomycetes; order Kitasatosporales; family Streptomycetaceae; genus Streptomyces; species Streptomyces sp. NPDC001750. Next base: position 56,871 of record NZ_JBIAUE010000008.1, read on the forward strand.
TGGCACGCACACCGTCCGAGCCGACCTTCCAGCCCGCGGCATCCAGGTCCTTCTTCGCCTTGGCGGCATCGAACTTCACGAGCTTGCCGAAGTTGTCCTGGTACCCCTTCTGGAAGGGGTAGAGATTGAAGGATCCGGGCAGGGGCTCGGTGTAGCCAAGTCCCTGGAACGAGATCTTCGCGAGTTGGGAACGGTCGATTCCCTCCATCAGGGCCTTGCGCACCGCCGGGTCCTTCAACTGAGGCGAGGTGCTGTTGAAGACCATGAGGTTGTTGGAGGTGGTCGTGCCGCGGCGAAGCTCGGTCCCCTTCACCGACTTCACCTGGTTGAGCTGCTCGGCGTTATTTGCCTCCACCGCGTCGATCTGGCCGTTCTTGAAGGCGTTGATACTGGCGCTCTCCTCCATCTGTACGAAGGTGAGCTCGTCCAGATGCGGCTTGGCGCCCCACCACTTGGGGTTGGGCTTGTAGGAGACGGTGCCGCCCTTGGCGTCGAACTTGGAGATGGTGTAAGGGCCGGCCCCCCACTCCGCGTGGGGGTCGCTCACGTAAGCCTTGTTGAAGGCTTCGGACTTGGCGATGTGCGGGTTGACGACCCCGGTGAAGAGGGACTTCCAGTACACGAACGGGCCGTCGAAGGTGACGATCACCTGCTTGGCGTCCTTGCCCTTCTTGACCGAGGCGATGCTGGAGTAGCCGTCGGTGGAGCCGACGTCGTACTCCTTGTCCTTCCCGTTGAGCGCGTTCCAGGTGTCCCGGAACGTCGTCCAGTCGATGTCCTGGCCGTCGTTCCACTTGGCCTTCGGGTTGATGTCGTACGTGACCTGGGTGTTGCCGCCCACCGTCGTCTGCTTGACGTCGGTGAGGTAGTCCTCGTTGTAGGTGATGTTGCCCTTGGGGTCGTTGAAGGACAGCTGCGGCTGGTAGAACCAGGCGATCTTCGATGTGTACAGCGATGCGTTGCCCTGCAGGGGGTTGAGCTGATCGGGAATCTCCACGATGGGAAGCGTCAGCTTGCCCCCCTGCTTCAGGTTGCTCGCAGGCTGGGGGTTGTACGAGGTCAGCACCTCGTTCTCCGAGGTGGCGCCCTTGGACTTCTCCTGCCCGGAGTTGTCGGTGTCACCACCGCTGCACCCGGAGAGGACGAGGGAAGCGGCGGCGGCGAAAGCCAACCCGCTCAGAGGGATTCTTCTCATGACAGCCTTTCAGCTCAGTTGTCGACAGACGTGGTCGTGTCCGCGAAATGGCATGCGTCGCGGTGGTCCCGGTCTCCCCTCCCAGTGAGCTGCGGAGTGACCCCGCGACACCGCTCCTTCTGCGGCTCCGACAGCGCCAAGTGGAGCGGACACCTGGTGACGAACCGGCAACCCGGCTGATCGTCGGTCGGACTGGGAAGGTCGCCCTTGAGCAGGACTCGTTCCCGAGTGCGTTCCGCGACCGGATCGGGCAGGGGGATCGCGGAGAGGAGCGCCTTGGTGTATGGGTGCCTGGGGTCGTCGAAGAGGGAGTCGGTGGTGCCGATCTCGACGATCCGCCCCAGGTACATCACCGCCACGCGGTCGGAGATGTGGCGCACCACCGACAGGTCGTGGGCGACGAGGAGGTAGGACAGGCCCAGCTCGGCCTTGAGGTCGTTGAGCAGGTTGATGACGCCGGCCTGAACCGAGACGTCGAGAGCCGAGACCGGCTCGTCGAGAACCAGCAGCTGCGGCTTCGTGGCGAGCGCCCGGGCGATGCCGATGCGCTGCCGCTGCCCGCCGGAGAAGGCCGCGGGGAAGCGGTCGCGGTGCTCGGGGTCGAGCCCCACCAGCTCCATGAGCTCCGCCACCTGGGTGCCGAGCACCTTCCTGTCGCGTTCACCGACCGCGCGGAGGGGTTCCGCGAGGATGTCGAAGACCGTCATCCGGGGGTCCAGTGCCCCCATGGGGTCCTGGAACATCATCTGGATCTTGCGGCGGACGGAGCTGATGTCCTGCTTCCGCTTCAGGTCCGCGGTGTCCTGGCCGCAGACGGCGATGCTGCCCTGCTCGGGCGGCTTCAGTCCCATGACCTCCAGCAGTGTGGTGGTCTTGCCGCACCCCGACTCGCCGACGAGCCCGAGCGTCTCTCCCTCGCGGATGTCCAGGTCGATGCCGTTGACGGCGAAGACGGTGCCCACCTTGCGTTTGAGCAGGCCGCCCTTGGTGAGCGGGAAGGTCTTGGTGACACCGGAGAGTTCCAGGACCTTCGGCCGGTCCTCGCGGGGGACGGCCGTGGCTCGGTTCTCCCTGCCGACCGGGACGGGGTAGATCGGCCGGCCGCCGATGGCGCCGTCGTTGATCTCCGCGGCACGCCGGCAGGCGACCGAGTGCTCGTCGCCGGTGTCGCCCTCGGCGATCGCCAGCAGGCGTGGTTCGGCCTCCCGGCAGGCGTCCTGCACCACGGGGCAACGCGCCGCGAAGGGGCAGGCGTCGGGAAGGTCCACCAGGAGCGGCGGAGTCCCCGGGACCGGGGTCAGGGCGTCCCTGTCGCGGTCGTCCAGTCGAGGAATCGCACCCATCAGGCCGATGGTGTACGGCATGCGCGGCCGTGAGAAGAGTTCGTCCACCCCGGCACGCTCGACCGGCCGACCGGCGTACATCACCATGACGTCGTCGGCCGAGCCTGCCACCACCCCGAGGTCGTGGGTGATCATGATGACCGCGGCCCCGGTCTCGCGCTGGGCGGTCTTGAGGACATCGAGGATCTGCGCCTGCACGGTGACGTCGAGAGCGGTCGTCGGCTCGTCGGCGATGATCAGGTCGGGGTCGTTCGCGATCGCCATGGCGATGACGGCCCGCTGCCGCATACCGCCTGAGAACTCGTGCGGGAACCCTTTGGCGCGGCGGTCGGGGTTGGGGATGCCGACCAGGTCCAGCAGTTCGACGGCCCGTTTCCAGGCGGCCGCGGACGAGATGTCCTGGTGGATCTGGAGGGCCTCGACGATCTGGGCTCCGATGCTGAAGATCGGAGTGAGTGACGAGAGCGGGTCCTGGAAGATCATGCCGATGCGCCGACCGCGCACCTTCGACATCCGTCGGTCGTCGAGGTCGAGGAGGTTCTTCCCGCCGAGCATGATTTCGCCGGTGACCGCGGCGTAGTCGGGCAGCAGCCCCATGACGGCCATGGACGTGACGGACTTGCCCGACCCCGACTCGCCCACGATGCCCAGGGTTTTGCCGCGGTGCAGGTCGAAGGAGACGCCGCGGACGGCTTCCACCCGGCCTGCTTCCGACGGGAAGGCCACCTTCAGGTCACGTACGGACAGCAGGGGCTGCCGGCTGTCGGGCTTGGTCGTGACAGCGCGCTGCTCGATCATGCGCGGCCTCCAGACTGCGAGGTGGGGTCGAGGGCGTCCCGCAGACCGTCGCCGATCAGCGCCATCGCCACGGTGAGCAGCACCACCACGGCTGCGGGCAGGTAGAACAGCCAGGGAGCGGTGGACAGGGTGTTCTGCCCGTCGGCGAGCATGGAGCCCAGCGACACGTCGGGCTGCTTGACGCCGAAACCGATGAAGGAGAGCGCCGTCTCGGCCTGCACGGTCGAGGCGACACCGAGGGTGAACGTCACGATGAGCAAGGACCCGATGTTCGGTACCAGGTGGCGGACGATGGTGCGCATCGGGCTGACGCCCATGAAGCGGGCCGCCATCACGTACTCGCGCTCCCGCAGGGAAGTGGCCAGGGACCAGATCACCCGGGCTGTGAGCATCCAGCCGAACAGCGTGAGGACCACGACCAGAACCTGCCACTCGCCGCGGTAGTGCGTACCGACCAGGGCGATGATGAGGAACGAGGGCAGGATGAGCAGGAAGTGCACAAGACCGAGCATCGCCCGCTCGACCTTGCCGCCGAAGTAGGCGGCGGTGGTGCCGAACAGTCCGGCTATGGCGGTGGTCAGCAGCGACACCGTCACAGCGATGATCAGCGATCTGCCGAGGCCGTGCACGAGCTGGGCGTAGACGTCGTTGCCCGCGCCGTTGGTGCCCAGCAGGTGGCCGCCGACTCCGGGGGAGACGGAGAGCGCGGTGAAGTCCGCCTCCACGTGGTCCCAGTGGGTCAGGTACCGGCCGAACAGCGAGAACAACACGAGGAGGGCGAAGAGGACCAGGCCGCCGAGCGCCGCCTTGTTGCGCGCGAAGCGCCGCATGTAGAGCTTGGACGGGGAGAGGCGCTTGCCACCGGGGCCGGTCTTCCCCGGTTCCTGCGCTTCAGCCTTGTCGGGGCGCACCTCTTCGGCGTCGGGTCCGGCACCGGGCATGTTGATGGCCACGTCAGCTCACCCTGATCCTGGGGTCGAGGGCCACGATGACGAGGTCGGCCAGAATCGCGCCGATGGCCGTCATGAGGGCACCGAAGGCTGCGACAGCGACGACGCCGTGCACGTCGTTCGTGCTGATGGTCTTGGTGAAGTACTCACCCATTCCGTGCCAGGCGAAGACCGTCTCCGTGATCACCGCGCCGGTGAACAGTGCCGGCATCGCGAACGCGACCTGAGTGGCGACGGGGATGATCGAGGTCCGCAGCCCGTGCCGGTAGATGGCCTGCTTCCGCGTCAATCCCTTGGCCCGTGCGGTACGGACGTAGTCGGAGTTGATGTTGTCCAGCAGCAGCGATCGCTGCAACAGGTGGTATCCGGCATAGGAGATGAACGTGAGCGAGATCGTGGGCAGGATCGCGTGCGTCGCTCTGGAGCCGAAGACCGACCAGAACCCGGTGACGTCGGGGCTCTGCGCTCCGGCGACAGGCAGCAGCGTGCTGCCCAGGGCCTGGTTCAGCGCGATGGCCGCGAGCACCACCGCGAGGGAGGCCACCGCGGAGGGCGTGTTGAAGGAGAGCACGGAGAGCCCCTGCCACAGCCGGTCGGCGGCCTTGTACTGGCGCGACGCGGTGTAGACGCCCAGCCCGACTCCGATGACGATGGACAGGATCGTCGCGCCCAGGACCAGTTGGCCGCTGACGGAGATCCGATAGGCGACCTGGTCGTTGACGCTGCCCCCGGTCGGCGACTGGCCCCAATCGAAGTGAGTCACGATCCGAGATATCCAGTGCCACCACCGATCCATGATCGGTTTGTCCGGATTGAGATTGTAAAGCGCCAGCGAATGGTTGATCTGGGCTGGAGTTCGAGGCGGTCGCAACGCGGTGTAGTTCGACGCAGGTTTGAGGAATGCGTTAGCGAGGAAGTACGTGAGGTTGGTCGCGATGGCGATCATCAAAAACCAGCCGACTGCTTTGCGGGCGAGGTAACGCAGCACTGTTAGCCGGCCTTTCGTGATATGGGGCGTATCGGTCTGCACATCCGGTGTGCGACTGGACACTTGGCCGCGTTGACCGGGTACCGGGTCGTGAGCGCTCGGACGGGACGTGCGGATCCTCGGACGGTCAGAAAATGATTTGCGCGAAACCGTTCCGGTGTACGAGCCTGAGGTGTGCTGACGGAGCTGCACGAGCAGGCGAAGCAGGAGTGAGCAGTGCGCCGGGCATGAAGCGACAACCTCGCGTGGGAGTAAGCCAGTTCAAGGCAGCCGCATGATTCGGCAGCGCCGCTGCTGACGATTCCAACTGCCCGTGTGGCACGTCAAGGCTGGTCAGGTCGCGATCCGGTTAAGTCGAAGCCGCATATCGGTCATTTTTCAAGAAAAGTTTTCAGCGTCGTGGCGGACGTGCGGTGAACGATGAAGCTCCGGAGGCTCCGAAAGGTGCAAACGAACCTTCGCGCGCATTCTTCTCTTCGTGTGTGATCCAGGACTGCAGTTCTTCCGTGAACCGTCGTTCCGGGAGTGCCGTTGGCGATCGGCCGTACGGGCGGCGTCGACCTCCTGGTACGGGACTGTAAATCGTTCGGTGCAACTCCCGATCCACGATCCGGCGGGCATCGACGGCGGCACTCCCGCAACGGCGTCGTTCATCCATGGGTCTTCACCGACGCCATCCACGCGAGGATCCGCGACGGCGCCGTCGCCAACCGACCCGTCCACGTGGCGCTGGCCGTCACGGTCGAGGGCCGGCGGGAGATCCTCGGCCTGTGCGCCGGGACGGCGGCGAACAGGTGCCGGACGTCGTGCGGGCGGGTGCGGGTCGCCCGGCGGCGCGGCCGGGGCTTGCGATCGGGATGCTTCCCGGGAGCCCGACAGGCGTGGCAGGGCGCGGGCAGGACGGGCGCGCCGGCTGGTGGCTACCGCGTACTTCGCGCGGGCCCGGACGCGGAGGAACGCCCGCATCGCGGTCTCAGCGCCCGCTGCATCTTCGGCACCCGCAGACAGAAGAGCATCGAGGGGCTCGTGCGGCAGTGGGCGGATGGCGCGTTCGCTGCCCGCAAGGGCTCGGAGGTAGCCTTAAGCGAACCGCTCCCGCTCCCCAGCGCCGGGGAGGTCACATGACCACTGGTGACAGCCTCCGCCCCTGCAGGGCCGATGCGCCACGCTACATGCCCATCGCCGAGCACGGCCTGATCGGCGACCTGCGCACCGCCGCTCTCGTCGGTACGAACGGCACCATCGACTGGTACTGCTGCTCGCGGTTCGACGCGCCCAGCGTGTTCGCGGCGATCCTGGACGCCGACCGCGGTGGGGCGTTCGAGCTCGCACCGGACGTACCCGCTCGGACGAAGCAGTTCTACTTTCCCGATACCAACATCTTGATCACCCGGTTCTTCGCGGACAACGGTGTCGGCGAGGTCCAGGACTTCATGCCGATCGTCGACGACTCGCGCGAGGCCGGCCGCCACCGTCTGATCAGGCGGGTTCTCTGTGTGCGCGGGTCGATGCCGTTCACCGCTCGCGTGGCTCCCCGGTTCGACTACGGCCGGCGTACGCACACAGTGAGTATGCAACAGGGCCACACAGTGTTCGACTCCCCGGATCTCACGATGGCACTGACGTCCAGCGTTCCTGTCGAAATCGACGGTCGGGACGCTGTTTCGGTTTTCACGCTGGACGAGGGCAAGGCCGCGGTTTTCGCGCTCGACAGGATAGGCGGCAGGGTGGAGCCGCGGTCCTGTCCCGTGCTGGAGGCGGAGGAACTGTTCGGCGCCACGGTGCGGTACTGGCGTGCGTGGCTGTCGCACTCCCGTTACCGGGGGCGCTGGCGGGAGATGGTGCACCGCTCCGCGCTCACCCTCAAGCTCCTCACCTACGCACCGACCGGCGCCATCGTGGCTGCCCCTACGACCAGCCTGCCCGAGCAGGTCGGCGGCGAGCGCAACTGGGACTACCGATACGTGTGGGTGAGGGACGCGGCGTTCTGTATCTACGCGCTGCTCAGGCTGGGTTTCACCGACGAGGCCGAGGCCTTCGTGCGCTTCCTGTCCGGAAACATCGCCCTGAAGGAGAGCTCCGGCGGCCCGCTGCAGATCATGTACGGCATCGACGGTCGCAGTGAACTTCCCGAGCAGGAGCTCCGCCACCTGGAGGGTCACCTGGGGTCGGCCCCCGTCCGGGTCGGCAACAACGCCGTCAACCAGCTCCAACTGGACATCTACGGAGCCCTCATCGACTCGCTCTACCTCTACGACAAGTGGGGTCAGCCCCTGTCCAGTGAACACTGGGACGCCGTCGGCACCCTGGTCGACTGGGTCTGTGACAACTGGGACCAGCCGGACGAGGGCATCTGGGAGACCCGTGGCAAGATTCAGAACTTCCTGTACTCGCAGTTGATGTGCTGGGTCGCGATCGAACGAGCGATACGCATCGCGACCCATCGGGGTCTGCCCGCGGACATGCCCCGATGGGCCCACGCCCGCGACGCGATCTACCGGCGCATCATGCAGCGGGGCTGGTCCACCGAGCGGAAGGCATTTGTCCAGCACGAGGGCGAAGACGTCCTCGACGCCGCCGTCCTCATGATGCCGTTGGCCAAGTTCATCTCTCCGACCGACCCGAAATGGCTCTCTACTCTGGACGTCCTCGGCGAGGAGCTGGTGTCCGACTCCCTGGTCTACCGCTACGACCCCCACAGCAGTCCGGACGGACTACGAGGTGAGGAGGGGACATTTTCGATCTGCACGTTCTGGTACGTCGAGGCGCTCACACGAGCCGGCCGTGTGGACGAGGCCCGGCTCGCCTTCGAGAAGATGCTCACCTATGCCAACCACGTCGGGCTGTACGCCGAAGAGATCGGCCGCACCGGCGAACAAGTGGGCAATTTCCCCCAGGCCTTTACTCACCTGGCACTCATCAGCGCCGCGTTCAACCTCGACAGGGCGTTGGGCTGAGTCCTGCGGATTGTCGTCCTCGGCACGGGATTCGCCAAAGGGTTCACCTGGGCGGCTCTCGGCGTGCGCGGCAGCGTGCTGTGCCGATCGTCGGCTGTGATCCGTCGTGCCGGCCCGCCCGCTCACCCCCGCCGCCGGACGACACCTGCCACCAGCACGGCCAGGACCGCACCGAACGCGACGACGATCGGCCAGACACTCCCGGTGAGCCAGTACGCACCGATGCTGCAGACCGCTTCCGGTTCCCCACCATCACTTGCGGATGCGCCGACCATGGGGCACCGATGGCCGCGGCAGCACCATCGCACACCATGACGGCCCCTTCCCCTGTCGCCGACGAAGTCTTCCGCAGCTTGATCGTTCCGCCGCGTGAGGACTCACCTTCGCCGACCGCACCGCTCCGGTGCCGGCCGAAGCACTGGGGCGGGTCTCGGAAGTGCTGGTCACAGCCCTCCGTATCCGACGGTCACCGACTCGATGGTGCGCACGAGGACCCAGGCGATCGAGTCCACCGGCCGGTCGGCGGGACGATGCCGGAACAGGAGCGCGGTGGTGACCAGGTCGTCGATGCGCCTCACGAAGTCGGCCCGCTGCGGACGGCGGCGCGCGGCAGCTGCTCAAGGATCCGTTCGACCACGGCGCGGGAATGGTCCTGTCGGGCGTTCTCCTGGCCGGATGCCGCGAGCCGAGGGTCACCCTTCCCTCCGGAAAACGCGAATTGAACGCGAGTAATTGGTCGTGTCAGCATCAAAACGTGATGCCATCCCATGCACAAGAGGCACGAGCGGCGTCGCCGTATCCACGCCGCTTCCGCAGGGCTCCGGAGCGTAGTCTCCGCATAGGCAGGGTGCTGCGCCGCGTCGCGGGCGTCCACGACATCGACGAGGACCTGCTCGATCTGATCGGTCGGCGCATGTACGCCCGTGACGAGCCCGGGGCGGAACTGGCCCGGGCCATGCGCAGACGCGGCTGCTCGGGTACCGGGCGGGTCACCATGGCGCAGTTCAGGAAGGCACTCGACGAAGGCGTCCGGGCCGTCCCCGACGCGCCGCCGGAACTCGTGCGGTTCTTCGCGCTGGTCGACGACGTGCCCCCGTGGGTGGACTTCGATCTGATCGAGCGGGGCGCCGGCGTGGTCCGCCGCCTGGGCCGCACCACGACGGACGTTCTGCTGCAACTGTCGCTGATCGGCGGCTACCGGTTCGGCGGGCCCGCCGAATTGCTGGTCGCGACGGGTGCTCTGTCGGGTTCGACGGCCATGAGACGGCTCGGGGAGACGGAGACATGGACCCATGCGATCACCCGTCCGGGCGGGCTGAGGAGGGATGGGGAGGGGTTCAGGCTCACGGTTCACGTGCGGGCGATGCACGCGCTGATCAACGACCGCTTCGAGACCAACGGGCGCTGGGACGTGGGCGAATGGGGTCTGCCGGTCAACCAGTCCGATCAGGCGGCCACACTGGGCCTGTTCAACAGCACGCTCCTGTTGGGGGCCCGCTTCCTCGGCCGGCACGTGAGTGCCGCGGACTCCCTCGCCGTGATGCACCTGTGGAAGTACGTCGGCCTGCTGCTGGGGGTGAACGAGGACTGGCTCTTCGACACCGAACGCGAGCAGAACGTCTTCAACTACCACGTGCTCCTCGCCCAGGACGGTCAGACACCGGCGGGCGGCGACCTCACCGCGGCGATCGTCGAAGGCGTGCGCCATCTGGACCATGGGCGGCTGAACGCACTCCGCGCGGCGTACGCGCGGGCGCGTCTGCTCAGCATGCTGAGGTACTTCCTGGGCAGGAAGGGGCTCGAAGACCTCCGTCTGCCCATCACGTCGCCGTGGGCGGTGCCGCCCGTCGTCGCGAAGAACCTCGCCGCCTCGCTGCTCCTCGACCGCTCCGCGTACGGACGCCGCCACCTCGAACGCGCCGGCGAGGCGCACCGGCAGAAGCGCCTCACGATGCTGTTCGACGGCGCCCGCCGGCGGATCGGCACCCTTCCGGTCTGAGCGCTCCGCCTTCCCCTCGACCCCGGTACGGGGGCGGACCGAGGTCACGGACGAACGCCCGGGTGGGCCCAACCGTCCTCCCGGACCCGTAGTGCCAGGTCGATCGTGGTGGAGGTCGGCCGCCCGGCGTCCTGGTACTTGGTCTTGACCCGGTCAGTTACGACCTCGTCCACGATTGGCAGTGGAGGAAGGAGCGGCGTCTGGGGCCTTCGAATCCAAGGCGGAGGAGGGAGTCGGATGGGGCCTCCCCTGCTCGAACGCAGCTGAGAGCTTGGGGAAGGAGCGTCGGGGACTGACGACAACGCCGGAGGCGGAGGTCCCGGACACCGCGATGCCGCTGACAATCGTGGACGAGGTCGTTAGTGCTTCGCCGTGTTGAGCGTGATGCCGGCCCGCCGGGCGGTGGCCTTCTGTTCGGCTCTGCGGGGCCGCAGGATCCTGGTGCTGGACGGGGAGCGGACCGCCGTCGGCACGCACGGCGAACTGCTCGCCACGAGTCCGCTCTACGGCGACCTGGTCGGCCACTGGATGGCCGGCCGCGCCGTCGGGGCGGGAGCGGGCGCGCGCCTGCCGGGCCGCCCGGCGGGCTGATCCGGATCCGCCGCGTCCGGCCGGCGGGCGGCCCGGCAGGCGTACTGGCACCGGTGCACAGCCCGCGCGGCTCCCGGCGGCACGTTCGCGGATCTCCGGAGTGATACGTTTTGATTCAGAACATTTCGGGGCGTTTCGGGGTGTTTGGATGTGCTGGGAGAAGCGCGGGGAGCGCGCGTGACGGCGGGACGCCGCCCACCGGTCTGGGTGGGCTGGCTGCTCACCGTGCCCGCCCTGGTGGTGGGCGTGCTGCTGAACGTCTTCGCACCCGAACCGTACATGGGGCTCCCACTGCTGGCCGCGGCCCCGCTGGTCGCCGGTGCCATGCTGTCGTTCCGGGCCTGCGCCGTCGTCGCTGCCGTGGCCTGCGGTTTCTCGGCGCTGCTGGATCTCGCGCAGCGTCGCCCCGTCTCGGCGAGCTCCGTCGACTTCGCCGTGGTCGGCCTGATCGGCGTCCTGGCCCTCGGGGTCAACCTCCTGCTGCGGCGCCAGGGCAGGGACCTCGCGAGGGCCCGGGGCATCGCGGAGGCCGTACAGCTCGCGGTCCTGCCGGACCCGCCACGACGAGCCGGACCCCTCGGCGTCGCCGCCGGATACACCGCCGCGCAGGCCGAGGCCAGGATCGGCGGCGACCTCTTCGCCGTGCAGGAGACCCCCTACGGCGTCCGCATGATCATCGGGGACGTGAAGGGCAAGGGGGTGCAGGCCGTCGCCTCGGTCTCGGTGGCCATCGGCGCGTTCCGGCAGGAGGCCGAGAACGCCCCCACCCTCGCCGAGCTGGCCCGGCGGCTGGACGTCGCGCTCAGCCGGGAGGCCGAACGCGGCGGGAACGATCTGGCCCAGGAGGACTTCACCACGGCGGTGCTGGCCGAGGTGCCCGGCGGCGGTGAGCTGGTGCGGCTGGTCAACCGCGGCCATCCGGGCCCCTACCTGATCCACGACGGCACGGTCGTACGGCTGGACGCCACCGCCCCGCAGCTCCCCCTGGGCATGGGCCTCGGGGCGGTCGCACCACCCGACGGGGCCACGGGCACCGACGTCGTCCCGCTGCCGCCCGGTGCGCTGCTGCTCCTGATCACCGACGGGGTCACCGAGGCGCGCGACCGGACAGGCACCTTCTACGACCCCTGCGCCTCGCCAGTGCTCGCCGGCGCCGGTCCCATGGACGCGGACGACCTGGTCCGCGCGGTGATCGCGGATGTGGCCCGGTGGACCGGCGACGGCCAGCAGGACGACATGGCCGTCCTGGCCGTCGTGCGCCGCGGCTCCGGCCCGGGGCCCGGCTGAGCGATGCCGGCCCCGGCACCCGGCGGGCGGAGCGGGCCGGTGCGGTCGTCGGCCGAGCCAGGAAAAAAAAATAGTGCTGTGGCCGGAGAGGTTCACCGGCTCGCGACGCCCGGCACGGCACCTCGCCGCGTTGTCGCATCACCCGAGTACGTCCCGTACGGGGGCGAGCCTCCGCCTTGCGATGCACCGCACCGAACGCCGCGACGGGGCAAATGTTGCCGGGAGCGGCACTAGGCGTCGGCCGCGGTGGTCGCGATCGCCAGCCGGTGCGCCGGCGGGTGCTCGATCGCGAGGTCGGGGCGCCAGGCGGCGAGGACCTGGGCCGAGGGACCGAACATCCGCTCCGGCAGCGCGTCGAGCGCGGTCCACTCCCAGGCGCTGATCAAGTGCGGCTCCGTCACCCGCGGGCTTCCCGACTCCAGCGTCACCGCGGCGGCCATCGACACCCGGTTGATCCCTGCCACCACGTCGTGGAGCATGGCGTAGACCGTCACGTCGTCCACGCCGACCTCCAGTCCCGTCTCCTCGCGCAGTTCGCGTACGGCCGCCTCGGCGATGGACTCGTGCGTCGGGTCGACCTTGCCGCCGGGGAGCTCCCAGGTGCCGCCGTGGCGCATGCCGAGCAGTACGCGCCCCCGGGCGTCCTGCACGACGATGCCCACGCCGAGCGCCGCCTGAGCCACCGGCGGGCGGGAGTCGCGGGCGGGGGAGTCGGCGGGGGTGGTGTGCATGGTGCTCCTCGGGGGCGTGCGCGGGACCGTTCGGGCAGGTGAGCGCGGGGCGCCGCGGTGCCCGGTGTCCATCGGTGGTGCCGGGGGGCAAGCCTACGTTCATCGCCCGCGGCCCCGTGAACGGGCGGTGATCACGCACGCGGTGACCGGTCGTACGGGCCTGCGCCCCCCGGGGCGCGTCCCGGGGGCGCGGCCTCAGACGGCCAGCCGCAGCGACGTGGCGGCGATGCCGAGGCGTACGGACTGACCCCAGGTCAGCTCCAGCGCGTCCGCCTCCATCCCGTCGCCGAAGACCACCATCCGGTCGGACTCGACCGTGAGCCGCAGCCCGTGGCCCCGCTCCAGTTCGCCCGCGACCAGTGAGGTGCCGGTCGCGGGCGACGGCCACGCCTCGCGGACGAACCAGAGCAGCCGGGCGTCGGCCGGCGCGGGGAGCCGCAGCCCGCTGCTCCGCTCCTGCCACAGCGAACGGATCCAGCCCGTGGCGCCGGTGCCGGTGCCGACCAGGACCCCGGAGGAGGCCTGCGCCTCGGTGGGCCCGCCGGGCGCGTCGGGGCCGAGCCGGTACCGGGCGGTCTGGTGGCCGGGCGGCCCGAGGTAGATCTCGTTGAGGGCGAGGAGGCGCTGGGTGTCGTCGGCGACCGCCTCGACCATGGTCAGGTCGTCCGTCGTGCCGCCCGGCGACACGGCCGCGCGGAGCAGGGCGGCCGCGTCGGACGGGCGGTGCCGCACCAGCACCCCCGGATTGCGCCCGGGATCGGTGTCGATGCCCACGACGGGCTGGCCGGACAGGTACTTGGCGGTGTTGGCGACCAGCCCGTCCTGTCCGACGACCACCACCACGTCCTCGGGGCCGAACAGGAAACGGTCGAGATCGGCGCGTTCCACCCGGGACCGCCGCCACTGCAACGGCACGGCCGCCGCCACGTCGTCGAGCGCCCGCCCGGTGTGCCGGTGCCGCGCGACCACCTCGCCGATCGACCGGCCCCGGCTGGAGAGGCAGAACTCGGCCTGGCCGTGCGTACCGTGCCGGGCCAGCAACTCCTCGTACTCCGTGGTGCGATGGACCAGCACCGCGCGCGGCGCCAGACTCATGCCCGCGGCTCCCGGCCGATCCTGCCGAACCTGCCGATCAGGTCGGTGAGCACGTCGGGGGAGAGGGTGAGGCTGTCGATGCGCGGCAGGTTCTCCGCCAGCCTCGTCGCCGTCAGGGCGTGCAGCGTCGCGGCGTCCACCTCGCCGTGCACCCGCAGCCAGGCGGCCTGCGACTCGGCGCGGGCGGCACCGACCTCGCGTGCCGCCTCGGCCTCCGCGCGGGCCAGCCGCACCTTGCGCGCCGCCTCGGCCTCGGCGCGCACCTTGTCGGCCGCCGCGTTCTCCTCTGCCTCGCGCCGGGCGTTGGTGCCCCGCTGTTCGACCAACTGCTCCTCGCGTCGGGCCAGTTCGATCTGGCTGGCCAGCTCGTTCTCGGCGATGGCCCGTTCCCGTTCCACGGCCACGGCACGGCGCTCGTACGTGGCCCGGTCGGCCTCCTGCTGGATCTGCTCGCGGGCGGGGGTGCGCAGGGCACGCTCCACCTCTGCCTCGGGGCGGATGGCGACCACCCGGACCGCGACCACGTCGATCCCCGTGGCGGGCAGCCGGGGTTCGGCGGCGAGCCCGGTCGCGACCCGGTCGCGTACGGCCGCGACGCCGTCGACCAGCGCCTCCGCCAGTGCCGTCCGGGCCAGCACGTCCAGCGTGTGCTGCTGAGCGGTCTCCGTGAGCAGGGTGGCGATCTGCTCCAGCGGTGCGCCGCGCCAGGCCCCGGTGTCCGGGTCGATGGAGAAGTCCAGGCGGGCGGCGGCCTCGGCCGGGTCGCTGATCCGGTACGTCACGGTGGCCTGCACGGTGACGTCCTGGAAGTCCGAGGTGCGGGCATGGAAGGCCATCGCCAACTCGCGGTCGTTCACCGGTACTTCGGAGAGAGCGGCGGTCAGCGGCCGGTACCAGAAGCTCAGCCCCGGACCGTCGTGGGCGAGCCGTCCGCGCCGGTGGTGGCGGATGTGGGCGGTGGGCGCGGAACGCAGATGGCACCAGCCGAGACGCCGGGTGATGTCGGCCATGTGGAGAACCCCCTAGATTTCGTCATGGAGACGATAAGGGGGTGGAGTCGATATCGTCAAGCGGACGAGAATGATCGTTGCCGCGCATCCGTGAGGGCGGGTGGCGATGTGCCCTATGCGCCGGGGAAGCCGCCCGCCGAGTCGCCCGGGAACCTGCCCGGGGGGTCGCCCCGGACGGCGAGGAACCTGGCCGGTACCTCGCCCCCGCCGTGCACCGCCAGGTCGGCGCCGTTGACGTACCGGGCCGGGCCGCCCGCGAGATACAGGCAGGCGTGCGCCACGTCGTCCGGCACCGCCATGCGCCGCATCGGGATCACCCCGGCCACCGCGGCGCCCTCGTCCGCCCCGTACACCGACGCCGCGCCTTCGGTGCGGACCGGGCCGGTGGTGATGTGGTTGACGCGCACCTTCGGCGCCCACTCCAGGGCCAGCGCCCGGGTCAGCGCGAGGAGGCCGGCCTTCGCCGCGGAGTAGGCGGCCGTGCCCGGCTGCGGGGTGTGTGCGGAGACGCTGCCGATGTTGATGACCGAGCCGCCCGTGCGCTGCTCCCGCATGACCCGGTTCGCGGCCTGGGCCACGTAGAACGGAGCCAGCAGATTGAGGGCGACGATCTTCTCGACGAACCTCGGCGACACGGTGGCCGCGTCGGAGTCGGGGGAGCCGCCCGCGTTGTTGACGAGAACGTCCAGCCGGCCGAACCGCTCCACCGCCCCGTCGACCAGCGCTCCCGCGGCCTTGGGATCGCGCACGTCCGCCGACAGGAAATGCGCCCGGCGGCCCCCGCCCCGCGGCGGTTCGGGGGGTTCGGTGCGCCCGCAGACCAGCACCTGGGCCCCGGCGGTGAGGAATGCCCCGGCGATCGCGGCACCGATGCCCCTCGTGCCGCCGGTGACGATCACCGCCCGTCCCGAGAAGTCGAAGGGTCCGTCGCTGTCCATGATCCGTCCGCCTCTGCCGATGCCGATGGGGAGCGCCGATCGAGGGCAATCTACCAATCGTTTGTTCGGTGAGCGAGGGGCGCCGGGGACGCACGCGGGGAACGCGAGGTGCCGTGGAACGAGGAGCGCCGCCGGAACGCGGGCGGCCGGTGGCTCCCGGGGGAACCACCGGCCGCCCGGCTCGTACGCCGCCCCCGTCCCCACGGTGCGGCGCGAGTGGGCCGTCGTCATCCGCTCGGGCGACGGCCCACGTCCTCGGGGACCGGGGCACCGGGGGCGCCCAGTCCGAGTGCGGGGAGCACGGCGCTCTCCACGAAGCGGACGAGATACGCCTCGTCCGCGAACCTCCCGTCCAGCAGCGGCCGTGCGCGCAGCACGCCCAGCAGCTGCGCGGAGACGTACTCCGCCGCCGCGCTGTCCGCCGGGATCTCGCCGCGCGCCGCGCCGCGCCGCACCATGGCCTCGATCGCCGCGATGTCCGGCGCGATCAGCGCCTCGCGCAGCGCGCACAGCAGGTCGGGGTTCTGCAGTGCGGCGTGGCCGAGCGCATGCATCAGCTGGGTTTCGCGGCCCGAGCCCGCGCCGATGACGCGCGCGGCCTCGCGGAGGTCCCCCGCCAGCGTGCCGGTGTCGACGTGCGGGAGCTCCGACCGCCGGGTGCCGCGCAGCGCCGCCACGACGAGCTCCGGCTTCGAACCCCACTGCCGGTAGAGGGTGGACTTGCCGCAGCGCGTCCGCGCCGCGACCCCCTCCATGGTGAGGGCCTCGTACCCGGACTCCCGGAGGATGTCCAGCACGGCCGCGTAGAACTCCCGCGCGCGCTCCGGCGTGATCTTCGAGCGGCGCGGCGGGTGCGCCGGTGCGTGCGCGGTGCGCTGCGACGTCATTGCGGTGTCCTCCCGGCCGGCTGCGACGAGGTCCATCGATACGCCAGTCTACCGAAACGCACGCGTACCGATACGCAATCGTATCGGTACACTGGCGTATCGATTTGGCGTGCGTCCGACCACGCCGCCGATAGACACAGCTTCGTCAGCAAAGGGGCGCCGGGTGATGCATGCCGGTAGCGGGCCCGCGGACCGTGAGCCGGAGGGCTTCGCCCGGCCGTCGCTCGTCCGCGAGCTTCTGCTCGTCGTCGGGTTCTTCGCTCTCTACAAACTCGGCCGACGGGTCGCGAACGGTCACGTGGAGGAGGCGTTCCACAACGCCGGTCGTGTCTGGGACCTCGAACGGGCCGTGCGGCTGCCCGGCGAGGGCATGGTCCAGGGCCTGCTGCTGCACGACGTGACGCTGGTCCGTCTCGCCGACACCTACTACGCGGTGGTGCACTTCCCGGCCACGCTCCTGTTCCTGGCGTGGCTCTACTGGCGCCGCCCGCGCCACTACGTGTGGTCGCGCCGGGTCCTCGCCGCGCTCACCGGCGCCGCGCTCGCGCTCCATCTGCTGTTCCCGCTCGCCCCGCCCCGGCTGCTGGCCGAGGCCGGACTCGTCGACACCGGCCAGGTGTACGGACCGTCGGTGTACGGCGCGGACCCGGCGACCGACACGATGGCGAACCAGTTCGCCGCGATGCCCTCGCTCCACTTCGGCTGGGCGGTCATGGTGGCCGCCGGGCTGATCGCCGCCTCCCGTACCCGGTGGCGCTGGCTGTGGCTGCTGCATCCGCTCGTCACGCTTGTGGTGATCGTCGGCACCGCCAACCACTACTGGCTTGACTCGATCGTGGTCGGCGCCCTCCTCGCGGTGGCGTGCGCGGTCCTGCCGCTGCGCCGCGTGCGGTCGGCGCCGACGCGGCGTCCGCGGCGCGCTTCGGGCGGCGCGCCGGCGCCCGCAGCCGTGCCCCGGTCCGCCGCTCCCGTCGCGCCCGAGGTCCACGCCCCCGTACCGGGAGCCCGTACCGAGCCCCCGTACGCCTCGTCAGGGGTGTGAGGCGTCCGGCCGCGGCGCACGCCGCGTGCCGGACCGGCCGACGCCGTCCCGGACGTCCGGCACCGCCGGGGCCGTACCCGGCCCTTCGCGCTCGTTCTCGCCCAGGGCCCGGGTGAGCCACCCGATCCAGAAGTTCTCCAGATCGATCCCCCCGCGCAGCACCAGATGCCGCAAGCGGTCCGGCTCGGAATCCCGCCCGGGCGGGAAGTCCCGCTCCTCGATCTCCAGATACTCCGCCAGCTGCCGTCGGTGCAGCTCCAGATGGCGGCGCAGCTCCGCGTCCAGCCCCGGGGCGCCGACGACCGCCGCCGCCCGGATCCGCAGCAGCAACGGGTCGCGGACCTGTCTGGGGTCCTCGGAGCGGGCCACCCACGCGGCCAGCTCCTCACGGCCCGCGGGCAGCACCTCGTACTCCTTCCTCCGACCACGGGCCGGCTGCTCCGACGGCAGCGCCCGGATCTGCCCGGTCCGTTCCAGCTTCCCCAGCTCGCGGTAGATCTGCTGGTGCGTGGCGGACCAGAAGTAGCCGATCGACCGGTCGAACCTGCGGGTCAGCTCCAGCCCCGACGAGGGCTTTTCGAGCAGGGCGGTCAGGATCGCGTGCGGGAGTGACATGGGGTGCATCCTAGGGAGTGCCGCCCGGGCCCTCCCGCCCGCTCATGGCGCAGCCGGCTCCGTCAGAGCGCGGCCGCGACCTCGGTGCCCTGGCGGATCGCGCGCTTGGCGTCCAGCTCGGCGGCCACGTCCGCGCCGCCGATCAGATGCACCCGACGGCCTGCCGCGAGCAGTTCCTCGTACAGCTCGCGGCGCGGCTCCTGGCCCGCGCAGACCACCACGGTGTCGACCGGCAGGACGCGCCGCTCGCCGTCGACCGTGAGGTGCAGGCCCTCGTCGTCGATCCGGTCGTAGGCGGCGCCCGCGATCATCGTCACGCCCCGGTGCCGCAGCTCGGTGCGGTGGATCCAGCCGGTCGTCCTCCCGAGCCCCGCACCGACCTTGCCGGGCCTGCGCTGGACGAGGTGGACGGTGCGCGCAGGTGCCGCGCGTTCGGCGGTCCGCAGACCGCCCCGTTCCCGGAGGGCGGTGTCGACGCCCCATCGCCGGAAGAACGCCTCGGGGTCGGCGCTCGCGCCGTCGCCCGGGTCGGTCAGGAACTCCGCCACGTCGAAGCCGATCCCGCCCGCCCCGATGATCGCGACACGGTCGCCGACCGGCGCCCCGTCGCGCAGGACGTCGAGGTAGCCGACCACGCTCGGATGGTCCAGGCCCGGTATCGCGGGGGAGCGGGGCGTGACGCCGGTGGCCAGGACGACCTCGTCGAAGCCTTCGAGCATCTCGGCCGTGGCCCGCGTGCCGAGCCGCAGCTCGACCCCCTCCTCCGCGAGCCTGGTACGGAAGTAGCGCAGCGTCTCGTCGAACTCCTGCTTGCCGGGAACCCTGCGCGCCACGTCGAGCTGTCCGCCGATCCCGTCCGCCGTGTCGAAGAGGGTCACCCGGTGGCCGCGCTCGGACGCCGTGACGGCGCAGGCGAGCCCGGCGGGTCCGGCGCCCACCACCGCGAGCCGCCTGACCGTCCGGGTCGGCGAGAGGACGAGTTCGGTCTCGTGGCAGGCGCGCGGATTGACCAGGCAGGAGGTGACCCGGCCGCCGAACACGTGGTCCAGGCACGCCTGATTGCAGCCGATGCACGTGTTGATCGCCTCGGGGCGCCCCGCGGCCGCCTTCGCCACGAAATCGGGGTCGGCCAGGAACGGCCGGGCCATCGAGACCATGTCGGCCCGGCCCGAGGCCAGGATCTCCTCCGCGAGCTCGGGCGTGTTGACGCGGTTGCTCGTGATCAACGGCACGGACACGGATCCGCGCAGCCGCTCGGTCACCCAGGTGTAGGCGCCGCGCGGCACGGACGTGGCGATGGTGGGGATGCGGGCCTCGTGCCAGCCGATCCCCGTGTTGATGATCGTGGCCCCGGCCGACTCGATCGCGCGCGCCAGACGCACGACCTCCTCCGACGAGGAGCCGTCGGGCACCAGATCCAGCATCGAGAGCCGGTAGATCAGGATGAAGTCGTCACCGACCCGCTCGCGGACCCGGCGCACGATCTCGACCGGGAACCGCATCCGGTTCTCGTACGAGCCGCCCCAGCGGTCGGTGCGGTGATTGGTGGCCGCGACGACGAACTCGTTGATCAGGTAGCCCTCGGAACCCATGATCTCGACGCCGTCGTACCCGGCGTGCCGCGCCAGCTCGGCGGCCCGGACGAAGTCCTCGACGGTCTTCTCGACCTCGTCGTCGGTCAGGGCGTGCGGTGTGAAGGGGCTGATCGGCGCCCGGAGCGCGCTCGGCGCCACCAGATCGGGGTGGTGCGCGTACCGGCCGAAGTGCAGGATCTGCATGGCGATCCGGCCGCCCGCCGCGTGCACGGCGGAGGTGACCACCGCGTGCCGCTCGGCCTCCGCCTCGGTGGTCATCCTGGCCCCGCCGGGCGCGGAACAGCCCCGGGCATTCGGGGCGATGCCGCCCGTGACGATCAGGCCGACGCCACCCCGGGCGCGTTCCGCGTAGAAGGCGGCCATCCGCTCGAAGCCGCCCTCGGCCTCCTCCAGGCCGACGTGCATGGACCCCATCAGCACCCGGTTGGGCAGGGTGGTGAACCCGAGATCGAGCGGGCTCAGCAGATTCGGGTACGGGCTCATGCGGCGGCTCCTCGCGCGGTGTCGTTGCGCCAGTTGTAGACCACCGGGATGTCATTGTGCAACAAGTTGCATAATGGCGTTCGTCGCGGAGCGGTCCGGCGCGTCCCCCGGGCGGCGTAGTCCCGGGTCACACCGGCGGCCCGCACCACGGAGAGTGGGAGGCGGGGCGGCCGTCCCGTTCCGGGAGCCGCCGGCCCCGCTCCGGATTGCCGGACGCCGAACCCCGAGCCCCGAGCCCCGCGGAGAGTGCCATGTCCCGTCCCGACCGGCGTGACCTCGGTCTGCTCGCCCTGCGCGTCGGCACCGGCGCGGTACTGGCCGCGCACGGCACCCAGAAACTGGCCGGCTGGTTCGGTGGCGGAGGCATCGCGGGAACCACCGCCGCGATGGAGGCCATGGGGTTCCATCCGCCGAAGCACAGCGCGGTCGCCGCGGGGCTCGGCGAGGCGGGCGGCGGAGCGCTGCTGGCCCTCGGCCTCGCGACACCGGCGGCCGGTGCGGCGGCGGCCGGTGCGGCGGCGGCCGGGGCGATGGCGGGGGCCGTGGCCGTCCACGCCCCGGCGGGTTTCTTCGCGCAGGGCGGCGGTTACGAGTACCCGGCCTTCCTCGGGTTCACCGCCGCGGCGATCGGTCTGGCCGGCCCCGGCCGGTACTCGCTCGACCACGCCACCCGTCATGTCTTCGACCGGCCGTGGACGGTCGCCCTGGCCTTCGTGGGCAGCGCGGTCGCGGCGGCGGCCGTCGTCGGCAGACGCGCCAGGGGGCGGCGGGCCGTGATCTACCCCGACACGACCTGACGCCCCGTCCGCCCGCGGCGCCGGACGCGCTCGGAGGGGCCGGGCGTGCGAAGAGGGGCCGGGCGCGCTCGCAGGGGCCGGGCGCGCGAAGAGGGGCCGGGCGGCCCGGGGAGGCAGCCGCCCGGCCCGGCGGCGTTACTTGCGGAACGTCAGCGACGCGGCCGGGGAGGCGTTCCCGTACGCGTCGACCGCGACGACCCGGGCCACGTACCGCTTGCCCGCGACCGCGCCCGGCACCGGGATGTCGAGGCTGTTCGGACGGGGCATGAAGGTGAAGTCCGAGAGGACCTTGGACGAGACGACCGAGGCGCCCGTCGAGGCGTCGGTGATGTCGACCTCGTAGTGGTGGACCATCTGGTCGTCCCGGGCCTGTGCGATCCGCAGGGCCGTACCGCCCTTCTCGTCGGTCACCCGGGACAGCGGCCGGTGGGTGGTGAACTTCGGCGCCACGGTGTTCCGGGTGGCGGCCGTGTAACGGAAGTTGTCCTTGATCTGCTGGTTCGTCGAACCCTTCAGGCGCACCGTCCAGGTGTCCCCGCTCAGGGTGCCGGCGCTGGCGTACGGCGGCTGCCAGTCGGCCGTCCACTTGCCGCCGGTGTAGATGTCGTGCTTGTCCGCGGCCATGTTCACCCGCGCGATCTCCGTGCGGTCCTTGTAGACCTCGACGAAGAGGGCCTGCGCGGTCGGCGACTCGAACCGGTCGGCCAGGCCGTCGGCGGTGACCATCTGGTAGCCGTGGTCCATCTCGACGTAGCTCATCGAACCGTCGTTGACCGACGTGAAGTCGCGCTGGTGGATCGAACGGTCGTCGTTGATGTTCAGGTGGGAGTGGCCGGAGAACAGGATGGCCTGCGGAAAGGCGCCGAGGTCCTCCGCGAGCCGGGGGTTCGCCGCCTGCTGACCGTCCATGGTGGTGCCCGTGGTGGGCCGGTGACCCTGCACCAGGACGGGCCTGCCCGTGTTGGCAGGGTCGGCGGCGATCGCGGTCAGCCGCTCCTTGAGCCAGGCACGCTGGGCCGAATCCGAGTTGTAGGTCTCGGTGTTGACGGTGAGGATGTGCAGGCCCTTCACCACGGACTCGTAGTAGCCGCCGCCCGAGTCGGGGAACCACTCCCGGGGGTACCCGGCGCGTATCGCGGCCAGGCTCGCGTCGTGGTTGCCGTTGGAGATCAGCAGTTCGGTGTTCTTCATGCCCTTGCGGGCGAGGTTGGCCCGGAAGATCTCGGAGACGATCCGGTGGTCGGGGCCCTTGCCGTCGCCGTTGTCGTTGATCATGTCGCCGTTGGACAGGATCGCGTCGGGCCGGGGGAAGATGGACCCGATGGTGTCGAAGAAGCTCTCGTACTTCTTGTCGGCGCTCACGTGGCTGCCGACGTGCACGTCGGACATGACGACGAGTTCGGCCAGCGGCTTCTCGCGGGACTTGATCAGATACCCGTACGACACCGGCACGCTGCCCCGGTTGCCGTGGAACGCCACCGCCGTGACGTTGGTGTCCTTCGTGATCCGCAGCGGACGCCCGGGGGAGTACACGAGGCTGTCGCGGGTGGGGGTCGTGCCGTCGAGGGTGTAGCGGACGGTGGTGCCGCGCTCGGCGCGGAACTTCAGCTCGACCGGGTGCTCGTAGCGTCCGCCCGGAACGCTGACACCGGGGGCGGCGGGAACGGCGGGGGACGCGGTGGCGGGGGAGTGCGCCTGGGCGGCGGTCGGCGCGACGAGCGCGACGGACGTCGCGACGACGAGAGGGGTGAGTCTCACGGGGGTCCCTGTTCTCTGTGTCTCTGGCCCGGGTTCGGCGCCCGGGCTGCCCGACCGGTCGTGTAACGGCTTGATAACCGGTCTGTACCGACGACGGTAGGGTCCGCGGGTCAGTCGGTGGTGCGACCCGGTCGACTTCCTGGTGAAGCGCTCATGAACGTCTGTCCGGAGCCGCCCCCGGCATCGCCGTTCACCCCCGGCGCCTTCCCGGCGCTCGTACTTTCGTTCGTATCCCACCTCATCAACGGCTTGTCATACTTCGCTGGCATAATCCCCGCATGTACAAGGGTGAGCCGATCGAATACCTGCGGGACGAGGCGATGGTGGTGATCCCGCCCGGCGACCCCGAGGTGTCGACGGCCTTCGCCGTCTTCGACGACTCGGTGGAGGCGCTGCGCACGTTCGTGCTCGGCCGGCTGGGACGGCGCGGGAGCATGGTCCCGGCCCCCGCGGGCGTGAAGTGCGACGCGCTGGTCCCCGTCGTGGTGAGCCTGGTGCCGCGGCCGGACAACTCGTACGACCGGAGGGCCGTCTCGGTCGCCGCGCCGCCCCGGCAGGGCGGTTCGGTGCTGGACCGTCACATGGGCTACCTGTACGACAGTTTCCTCCACCACCAGGGGGCGGACATCCACCGCCTCGCCGAGGCCGCCGACGCCGCCGTGGGCTGCCACGGCTGGATCGAGCTGAACCGCGTCGACGCGTACGAGTACGAGGAGGACGACGACCACGCCTCCGACGGGGAGGAGGACCGGCTCCCCGACCGGCGCCGGCCGTTCACGCGCGCCGAGCAGCTCGCCGCGGGCCACTGGATCGGGCGCGTGCGGCTGAACCTGCCCGACACCGACGAACTGCGCTCGCTGGTCACGGACTTCCTCGAAGCCGGGCCCGGAGCCGCGGACACCGATCCGCAAAGGGCACCCTCCGGCACCGACGCGCCCGCCGGGCCTGCCGCCCGTGTGCCCGCCGACGTGTCCACCGGGACGTCGGCGGACATCCCGGAGCCAGCCGCCGAGGCGGCGGATTCCGGCCTGCGGGAAGCTCTCCACGGGCGCCTGGCCGCACAGTTGCGCGCGGCTCTCGCGGCCCGGGCCGCGTCCGGCACCCGGGGGCCGGAGACCGCCCGGGACCGGGCGCAGGCCCTCCGCGACGAACGGGCGGAGGCCGAGCTGCGGGCCTGGGACCGCTACCGCCGACGCCCCCACACGTACGAGGATCTGCGGGCCGTCAGCCGTACCGTCTACGGCACGCACAAGGTCCTCGTACTGGACCGCACCGGGCTGGAGGTCGGGGAGTACCGCCTGCCGGACGGGCCGTTGACACTCATCGACGAACGGGCGCGCCCCGAGGCGCTCGCCGCGCTGCGCCGGCACGGCGTCGAACCGGGGGAGCCGTCGGCGCTCGCGGGACTGGACGCGTACCCCGACGCCACCGTGCTTCCCGGAGAGATCTGGTCGATCCGGCTGATCGAGGACGCGGTGGCCGTGCGCGACCTGCCGCAGGCCGGTACCTACGACCCCGCCACGGGAATCCTGACCGTCCACGCCCGCCCGTACGCCGAACCGATGACCGTGCTGCTGCGCCGGCACGGTGTCGAGCCGTCGTGGGTGACCTGGGCGGCGCCGGACGCGGAGACCGAGCGGCTGAACCGCCGTGCCGCGTCGGGGGCGGGCGACGCCGGGCCGTTCCGTTCGCCCTGCCTGCTCACGTCCCGGGCACTGGAAATCGTCCCGCGGCCCCACCGGCAGTGGCTCAACGCGCGGACGGCGGACCCGTCCGTCGTGGCGGAACGCGCCACCGGCCCGGCGGGCGGCGAGGACCCGTACTACCGGCGGGAACTGGAGGCGATGTTCGGCGCGCCCGTCGTGCCGGGCCGGACGGCGCCGTGCAGGCTCTGCGGGCGGCCGGCCCTGGAGGCGCGCGACCGGCTCGCGTACTGCTTCGGGTGCTGTCGGCTCGCCCGGCGCGGCGTGCTCAGGGACAACGGCACGGACGGGCCGTGGACCGACGCCGTCATCCACGCCCTGCGGCGCCTGGTCCGGATCGAGTTCTCGGGGCCGCCGTCGCTCGCGCAGCTCGACCGGGTGACCGTCACCGATCCCCGGGCGGTCGACGAGGCCATGCTGTGCCGGTTCCTGATTCCGCGCCCGGTCACCGGGCTGCTGACCGCCCGTCCCGCCCGCGCGGCGCGATCCTGGGTGCAGTGGCTGCAGTTGGCGGGGGTGCTCGACGACGGTGTGCGCCGGGCGCGCGGCACGCTGACCGTCGCCACCGACGGGCACCTGTGCCGCTCCATGCTGGAGCGGCACATCGACGACTTCTTCCACCACCGGGGTGTGGAGCACGAACCCGAACCGCACTACCCCCGCCACCTCGAACTGAACACCACGGGGCTGCGGGCCGACTGGCGGCTCGGCGACGGCACGTTCGTGGAGGCGCTGGGGCTCATGGAGCAGCGGTCGTACTACGAAAAGGTGCAGCGCAAGACCGAGTTGGCGCGGGAGGCGGGCATCCGCCTCGTCACCCTCACGGCCGCGGACCTGGACCGGCTACCGGAGATCTTCGCGCCCTGGCTCCCCGCCGACCGGGAGGACCCGGAGCGGCGGTGCCCGGTCCCGGAGGACTGACCGGCCGGGAGGGGGTTGTCGCCGCCGTCGGTGCCCGCCGGACACCACCGGCCGCCGATGCGCGCCGGGTAGGGCGGACCGGCCGGGCGCGGACCCCGCCCGGCCGGTCCGCCCTACGTGGGTTCCGGGGCGTGCCCCGTGTCCGGCTTCGATCCCTCGGGCCCCGTCCGGGCGACGGTCTCCCCGCGGATGACGCGACTGCCATGGGCGTCCGCCCCGGTTTCCGCGGGCGATCCGGCGGGCCGCTCCTCCTTCATCGCCCTCGCCTCGGCCTTGAGGATGCGGGCCGACTTGCCCGCGGACCGGGCGAGTTCGGGGAGCCTCTTGGCGCCCAGGACGCATATGACCACGATCAGGATGATCGCGAGCTCGCTGAATCCGAGCATCAGTCGTCACCCCCGTCCTCGTCGCCCTCGAAGAAGTCCCCGACCTCGTCGACGACTTCGGCGGCGACCATGCCGCCGACGACGCCCACCGCGAGCCCGGCCGCGCCCGCCGCGACGGCGGTGCCGATGCCCGGTCCGGAGCGGTGACCGCCGTCGTGGTGATGACCGGCGTCGTGATGGTGGGCGCCGTCATGGCCGTAACCGCCGCCGTGGTGCGGGGCGTACGGGTCACCGTGACCGTGGGCGCCGTACGCGGGGGCGGGCGCGTACGCGGAGCGGTGCTCGACCAACTGCCGCAGCCAGCCGTCGACCAGTGCCCGCCAGTCCTGCTGGTGGACGGTGTCATGGGCGACCGTGAACCGGGTGAGCGCGTCGTGCCCGGAGGAGAAGAGGCCGCCGCGCTTGTCGGCCTCCAGGACCACGTCCATGCCTCCCGGAGTGGCGAGGAAGGTCACCTCGATCTCGTTGACCCGGTCCGCGTACTGCGGCGCCGGAGTCAGCTCGATCTCCTGGTAGAAGGGGAGTTGCTGGTGGGTGCCGCCGATGCGGCCGTACTCCAGGTCCGCGGACCTGAAGCCGAATCCGAGCTGCCCCAGCGCCTCCAGGACGGCCTCCTGGGCCGGCAGCGGGCGCACGGCGAGCTGGTCGAGGTCGCCCTTGTCCTTGGCGCCGGCCACCGACAGTTCGGTACGGACACCGAGGACGATGCCCAGGGCCTGCCCGTACAGTTCGGTGATCGGCGTCTCCCAGGGGAGGGCGATGGCGAAGGGCACGGCGCGCTGTTCGCCCTCGTGCAGCCGGAAGCCGCCGCCGACGGTGAAACGCTCGAAGGCCACCACGCCTTCCCGTTCCCCCTCCTCGAACTCGGCCTCCACCCGCGCGACGAGTTCCAGCGCGATGTGCTCGATGTCGAAGCCGGCGCTGCCACCCTGGAGGTGGACCCGACCGGACAGGGTGCCGCCCGGCACGGCCGCCCCGGGATCGAGGACCGTGTCGACCGTGGGGCCGCCCACACCGAGTGAGCCGAGCAGTCGTTTGAACACCATCGAGGCGTCCACTCCCTTACACGCGTACGAGGTTGCGCGGATGTCCGGAACACTGGGACGGACATCCGCGCTCTACAGGCGTGTAGAAGCATAGAGCCGTCGACGGGGCTTCGGGGCGCACGCGGCCGTGCGGAGCGGGAAAGTCCGAAACGGATCGCCAGGTCGTCCGTGCGGGCGCTCGACAGGTCCGTTCCGTCGCGCCCTCGGTGCTGGTGACGCGGCCCGTCGCGGAGTCGGGCGGCGGTCCGCGACCGGGAGGCCGGCGAGTTCGGTGGCGGTGTCCGGCGGGTCGCTCCCGTCGGCTGCCGCGCGAGCGGGACATCCCCTTGCCCGAAAGGTGTGAGGTAAGGCTAACCTTAGTCCCTGCGGCCGGGTGGTGAGGCGATCGCGAGTCGTCGGCCTGCCCCCGCACTGTTTGCACGTCCCCGTGAACCATGGAGCCCCCATGACCCTGCCCAGTCGTCCTTCCCTGTTGCTGTCGCGCCGCGCGGTCCGGGCCGCCGCGGTGGCGGCGGCGGCCACGCTGCTCATGACCGGTTGCGGGACGGACTCCGACGACGCCAAGGGCGATGCGGGCAAGGAGTCCGCGGCATCGGCCACCCGTACCGTCAAGGACGCCACCGGCCGGGCCGTCGAGGTTCCGGCCGATCCCAAGCGGATCGTGACGCTCACTCAGGAGGACCTGGACGCCGTCCTCGCGCTCGGCCTGAAGCCGGTGGGCATCACCAACGGGCAGGGTCTCGACAAGCCGCCCGCCTACCTCGCCGACAAGGTCCAGGGCATCGACATCGTCGGCAATCTGCTCCAGCCGGTGATGGACAAGGTCGTCGCCGCCAAGCCCGACCTGATCCTCGCCGGTGACATGCAGGACGAGCAGGTTCTGAAGCAGCTGCGCGAGATCTCCCCGGCCACGCTCGTCACCACGGCGCCCACCGACGACTGGAAGCTGTCGCTCCGGGGCATCGGCAACGCCGTCAACAAGCTCGACGCCGCGAACGAGGTCATCACCGAGCACGAGAACGCCGCCCGGGCCGTGGGCGAGAAGCTCGGCGCGAACAAGGGCGCCGAGGTGTCCATCGTCCGCTGGAACCCGGACGGCCCCAGCTGGATGGAGAACAAGCAGTTCGCCAGCGGCATCGCGCTGGAGATGGGGCTGAAGCGGCCCGAGGCGCAGAACAAGGACGGCAACGCGCACACTCCGTCGCTGAGCCTGGAGAAGATCAACGAGATCGACGGCGACTGGCTGTTCCTCTCGACCCTCACCTCCGACGGCGAGAAGGCGCTCGAGGAAGTCGAGACCAAGCCCGCCTACAAGGAGCTGAGGGCCGTCAAGACCGGCCATGCGGTGACGGTCGACGGCTCCGTCTGGTCGACCCGCGGCGGCCCGCTCGCGGCCGATGTGGTCATGAACGACATCAGCAAGGCGCTGGGCGCCTCCTGACGCCCCCTCCGGTCGCGCGGCCGGACGGTGCGGGGTGCGGGGCGGGAGTCCCGCACCCCGTGGGTGCTCCGCGGCGCCCGTGGCTGTTGCGCGTCCGTGGGTGCCCCCGGCCCGCCGCCGTCCGTCAGGCGGGCCGGTGTCCGGACCGGCGGGCCCATGCGAGGTCGGCGGCCGTCCAGGCCATCGCCGTCGCCCCGTCCAGCAACGCCCGTTCGGCCCTGGCCGATACGGCCGCCTCGGCGAAGGCGGCCTCGTGCGGGCCCGAGGAGCCGTCGCTGATGTCGAGCACCGGGTGGATGGACGGCACCACGTGCGAGACGTTGCCCATGTCGGTGCAGGCGAACGGCGGCCGTTCCACGGGCTCCGGACGGCCCAGCGCACGGGCGTTGGCCGTCCACAGCCGGAGCAGCCCCGGGTCGCCGCGGAAGTCCAGGTAGTCGGGCTCCGGGCGCTCCAGGGCCACCTCGCAGCCGGTCGCCAGCGCGCCCGCACGGAAGCACGCCTCCACCCGGTCGCGCAGTTCGGTCAGGTCCTCGGCGGCCAGCGCCCGCAACTCGTACTCGGCGCGGGCCCGGTCGGGGATCGCGTTGGGCGCGCTGCCGGCCTCCGTGGTGATGCCGTGCACCCGCCACTGCGGCGGCAGTTGCTGGCGCAGCAGCCCGATGGCCACCTGGGCCACGGTCAGTGCGTCGGCGGCATTGCGACCCTCGTGCGGGTTGAGGCTGGGGTGTGCGGCGCGGCCGGTGTACGTCACCGAGAGGGTGCCGAGCGCGAAGGAACGGAAGTCCGCCATCTCGAACGGGCACGGGTGCACCATCATGGCCGCGTCCACGCCGTCGAAGGCGCCCTGGCGGAGCATCAGCGCCTTACCCGCGCCCCGCTCCTCCGCCGGTGTCCCCAGCACCCTTACGCGCAGGCCGAGTTCGTCCGCCAGCGGGGCGAGGCCGAGCGCGGCGCCGATCCCTGCGGCGGCGATGAGGTTGTGGCCGCAGGCGTGCCCGAGCTCCGGCAGGGCGTCGTACTCGCAGACGACCGCCACCGTCAGCGGGCCGCCGCCCGTGACGGCCTCGAAGGCGGTGTCCAGTCCATGGGCCGGGGCGGTCACCGCGAAGCCCTGGTCGCCCAGCAGTTCGGCGCACCAGGCGGCGGCACGGTGCTCGATGAACGCGGTCTCGGGATGACCGTGGATCCGGCGGCTCAGGTCCAGCAGGGCATCGCGCCGCTCCTCGATCCGTTCCCGTATGCGGGACTTGACGTCCTGGGGGGCGGGTGCGGGGGTGTCGTCGTGCGGGTCGCTCATCGGCTCCTCCTCCGGTGGGTGTGATCGCGCCGCCCTCCGTCGTGAAGTTCGCACGGCGGGCACGCGGTGCAAGTATTTAGCTTAGGCTTGCCTAAGTCGTTGGCGGTCCAGTGCGCGGCAAGGCTTTCACAACCGAGGAGTTCTCCCCACATGAACGAGCGTCCGGAGTCGTTCCCCCTGCTCACCGCGCAGAGCGGCATCCACTACGCGGGGCAGCTCGCCCCGGGCGGCACCGAGTTCCACACGGCCGACATCGTGGAGATCGAGGGAGCCCTCGACGAGGACCGCTTCGAGCGCGCCCTGCGCCGTACGGTCGAGGAGGCCGAGACCCTGCGGCTGCGGTTCGCCGAGGAGGACGGCACGCCCGCCCAGTACGCCGACCCGCACCACGTGTTCCGGCTGCACCGGGCGGATCTGCGGCACCTCGCGGACCCCGCCGGGGAGGCCGGACGCCGCATCCGCGCCGACCTGTCCCGGCCCGCCGACCTCGCGGCCGAGGACGGGCTGATGGGCCAGGCGCTGCTGCGGGTCGGCGACAGGCGGTACTGGTGGTACCAGCGCGTCCATCACATCGCCGTCGACGCCTACGCGCTGACCCTGATCGGCCGCCGGGTCGCGGAACTGTACGCGGCCGACGGCGACACGGCGCCGGAGTGCCGGTTCGCCCCGCTGCGCGAGATCGTCGACGAGGAGCGGGACTATCTGGCGGGCGAACAGTACGCCATCGACCGGGAGTTCTGGACCGGGCGGATGGCCGGCGCCGTCCCCGTCACGCTCGCACCGCCCACCGTGACCGGCAACGGCAACGGCAACGGGACCGCGACCGGCAACGGCTCGCTGCGGCACGTCGCCGACCTTCCCGCCGGCGCGCTGGACCGCCTCACCCGTGCCGCCGGGGCCGCCAAGGCCACCTGGGCCGAACTCGTCGTCGCCGCCACCGCCGTCCATCTGCACCGGCTCACCGGGACCGAGGACGTCGTCCTCGGACTGCCCGTCACCAACCGCCGCGGTCCGGCCGCCCTGCGCACCCCTGCCATGGCCGTGAACGTGCTCCCGCTGCGCGTCGCCGTCCGCCCGCGCGACACCGCCGCCGAACTGCTGCGCCGCATCGTGCTGGAGATCCGCCAGGTCCGCCGCCACCAGCGCTACCCGCAGGCCGACCTGCGCCGCGACCTCGGCCTGACCGCCCCGGTCGCCCCGCTCACCGGTCCGATGGTCAACATCAAGCCCCACGACGGCGGCACGCTGGACTTCGGCGGCCCGACCGGCACCGTCCGCAACCTCGCCGCGGGGCCGGTCGAGGACCTCGCCTTCGGCGCCTGGCCCGGCCCCGACGACGGCCTCGCCCTCGTGCTGGACGCCAACACCGACCGCTACACCGGCGCCGACGCCGAGCGGTACGCGGCCACCTTCCGGCGCTGCCTGGACGGGCTGACCGAACTGCTGCTCACCGACCCGCACCGCCCGGTCGCCGCCCTCGACCTGCTCACCGGCGACGAGACACGCCGCGTCACCGCGGGCCGCTCCGAGCCGCCCCACACCGCCACCGTGCCCGAGGAGTTCGCCGTACGTGCCGCACGCCTCCCGGACGCGACCGCCGTCCGCTGCGGCAACGACACCCTCGCCTTCGCGGAACTGGACGCCGCCGCCAACCGGCTCTCCCACCACCTCGCCGCCCACGGCGTCGGCCCCGAGACACCGGTCGCGCTCGCCCTGCCGCGCTCCACCGGCACGGTCACCGCCCTGCTCGCCGTCCTCAAGGCGGGCGGGGTCTGCCAGCCACTCGACCTCGGCCACCCGCCCGCCCGCACCCTCGCCGTCCTGGAGGACGCCCGCCCCACCTGTGTCCTCGGCACCGCCGAGGCCCTGGCCGGGCTCCCGGAGCACGGACTGCCGGTGATCGCCCTCGACGACCCCCGGACGCTCACCGCCCTCGCGCAGGCGCCCGCCGACCGTCCCGCCGCCACGCCCCGCCCGGACGACGCCGCCTACATCATCCACACCTCCGGCTCCACCGGCCGTCCCAAGGGCGTGGTCGTCACCCACGCCTCCCTCGCCAACCTGTACGCCGGCCACGGCACCGACCACATCGCCCCCGCGGTCGCCCGCACCGGACGCGCCCGGCTCAAGGTCGCCCACAGCGCCTCGTTCGCGTTCGACGCCTCCTGGGACCCGGTGCTGTGGATGGTCCACGGCCACGAACTGCACCTGCTAGACGACGCCACCTACCGCGACCCGGCCGCGCTGACCGCCTACGTCGACGAGCACCACGTCGACTATCTCGACGTCACCCCCTCCTACGCCGAGGCCCTCCTCGCCGAGGGTCTGCTCGGCGACGGCCACCACAAGCCCGCCGTGCTCGTCGTCGGCGGCGAGAGCGTCCCCGCGCCGCTGTGGGACCGTCTCGCCGCCACCGAGGGCGTCCACCCGCTCAACCTGTACGGACCCACCGAGACCACCGTCGACGCCTGCCACTGGACCGGCCCCGGATCCGACGGCAGCCCCGTGCGCGCCACCCGGCTCTACGTCCTCGACACCGCCCTGCGGCCGTGCCCCGACGACGTCGCCGGCGAGCTCTACGTGGCCGGTGCCTGCCTCGCCCGCGGCTACCTCGGACGGCCCGACCTGACCGCGCAGCGGTTCGTCGCCGACCCCTTCGGCGCCCTGCACGGCGATCCGGGCGGCCGGATGTACCGCACCGGCGACCTGGTGCGGCGCCGCGCCGACGGCACCGTCGAGTTCCTCGGCCGCACCGACGACCAGGTGAAGATCCGTGGCTTCCGGATCGAACTCGGCGAGATCCGGGCCGTGCTGGCCGCGCACCCCGCCGTCGACCGGGCCGCCGTCATCGCCCGTGACGCGGCAGGCGGCAAGCGGCTGCTGGCCTACGCCGTGCCCCGTCCCGGTGCGGACACCGACCCGGCCGTCCTGCGCGACCATCTCGCCGCCGCGCTGCCCGCGCACATGGTCCCGGCGGCCGTGACGCTCCTCGACGAGCTGCCCCGCACCCCCAACGACAAGCTCGACCACCGCGCCCTGCCCGACCCCGCCCCGCTCGCCCCGCCGCCCGCGGAGCCCGGCACGGCCGGCGACGACCCTCACACCGACGTCGTCGCCGGACTCTTCGCGGACCTGCTCGGCCTGGAATCGGCCGCGGCGCCCGGCGCCTCCTTCTTCGACCTGGGCGGCCACTCACTGCTCGCGGCCCGGCTCGCCGCCCGGCTGCGCGAGACCTTCGGCGTACCCGCCTCCGTGGCCGACGTGTTCCGCGCGTCCACCCCGGCCGCGCTCGCCGCCCTGACCCGCGCCCGCGACACCGACGCCCTCGAGGCCGAGGCCGCCGGCGAAGCGGCGCCCGCTCCCGAACCCGGCCCCGGCGAGGCGCCGTTGTCACCGGCCCAGCAGCGGCTGTGGTTCCTGCATCGGCTGGAAGGGCCCAGCCCGACGTACAACATCCCGCTCGTCCTCACCGTCGAGGGACCGCTGGACGAGGACGCGCTCATCGCCGCCATGGCCGACCTGACGGCA
Source organism: Streptomyces sp. NPDC001750 (assembly GCF_042892615.1). Classification (NCBI taxonomy): domain Bacteria; kingdom Bacillati; phylum Actinomycetota; class Actinomycetes; order Kitasatosporales; family Streptomycetaceae; genus Streptomyces; species Streptomyces sp. NPDC001750. Next base: position 90,255 of record NZ_JBIAUE010000008.1, read on the forward strand.
CGCCATGAAACCCTGCGGACCGTCTATCCGGTCCCCGACGACGGCCCGGACAGCCTGCCCCGCCAGCACGTCCTCGCCCCCGACGACCCGGCGGCCCGGCCTCGACCGCACCGCGCCGCCGACGGCGAGGACCTGACGGCCGCCGCCCGCCACACCTTCGACCTGGCCCGCGAGATCCCGCTGCGCGCCACCCTGTTCACCGAGGCCGACGACCGGCACACCCTGCTGCTGGTCCTGCACCACATCGCCGGGGACGGCGCCTCCACCACCCCGCTGGCCGACGACCTCGCCACCGCCTACCGGGCCCGACTCCGGGGCCGGGCACCGGAGTTCACCCCGCTGCCCCTGCGGTACGCCGACCACACGGCCCGGCAGCTGCGCCGGCTCGGCACCCCCGCCGCGCCCACCCCGCTCGCCACCACCCGACTGGATTACTGGAAGGGGGCGTTGGCCGGGCTGCCCGACCAGCTCGACCTGCCCACCGACCGGCCCCGTCCGCCCGTGGCCGGAACCGACGGCGACACCGTCCCCTTCGCGGTGGACGCCGCCGCCCACGCCGCGCTCGCCCGGCTCGCCCGCGCCGCCGGCGCCAGCGTGTTCATGGCCGTGCAGGCGGGGCTGGCCGCCCTCCTCACCCGGCATGGCTGCGGCACCGACATCCCGCTCGGCACCCCCGTCGCCGGACGCGACGACGCCGCCACCGCCGCGCTCGTCGGCTTCTTCACCAACACGGTCGTCCTGCGCACCGACACCTCCGGCGACCCCAGCTTCCGGGAACTGCTGGCGCGTGCGCGGACCACCGCGCTGGCCGCCTTCGACCACGACGACCTGCCCTTCGACCACCTCGTCGAAGCCCTCAACCCGCCCCGGTCATTGGCCCGCCACCCCCTCTTCCAGACCATGCTGGCCTGGCAGTCGGTGCCGGACGCCGCGTTCCCGCTCGGCCCCGGCGCCACCGCCCGGCTGTCCACCATGACCTCCGGCACCGCCAAGTTCGACCTCACCCTCAACGCGGGCGAACTGGCGGGCGGCGGCATCGGCGGCTTCCTGGAGTTCCGCACCGACCTGTTCGACCGCTCCACCGCCCAGGCCCTGGCCGACCGCCTCGGGCGGCTGCTCACCGCCGCCGCCGAGGCCCCGGACACCCCGCTCGGCCTGCTGCCGCTGCTGAGCGCCGACGAACGCCACCGCGCTCTCGTCGACGCCAACCTTCCCGCCGCCGCGGCCGACGGCGAGCACCCCGCCCCGGCCGTGACCACCCCCGCCACGCTCGCCGACCGCTACGAGGAGGCCGCCCGACGGCACCCCGACCGGATCGCCGTCGGCCACGAGGGCGCCACCCTCACCTACGCCGAACTCTCCGAGCGCGCCCACCGGCTGGCCCGGCTGCTGACCGACCGCCGCATCGGCCCCGGCTCCGTCGTCGCCCTCGCCCTGCCCCGTTCCCTCGACCTGGTCACCGGTTTGCTCGCGGTCTCCCTCGCGGGCGCCGCGTACCTGCCGCTCGACCCCGACTACCCGGCCGACCGGCTGGCGTACATGCTGGCCGACGCCCACCCCGCCGCCGTCGTCACGGACACCGCCACCGCGCCCGGACTGCCCGAGCACGATCTGCCGCTGATCACCGTGGACGGCGACGCCGCCGCGGCGTACGACGGCACCCCGCTGAGCCAGAAGGACCGGGTCCGGCCGCTCACCCCCCACGACCCGGCGTACATCATCTACACCTCCGGCTCCACCGGCCGGCCCAAGGGCGTCGTGGTCACCCACCACAACGTCACCCGGCTGCTGACCGCCACCGACCACTGGTTCGGCTTCGGACCGGACGACGCCTGGACCCTGTTCCACTCCTACGCCTTCGACTTCTCCGTCTGGGAGCTCTGGGGCGCCCTGCTGTACGGCGGCAAGGTCGTCGTCGTACCCCACCTGACCAGCCGCGACCCGGGCGCCTTCCTGAGGCTGCTGGCCGCGGAACGGGTGACGGTCCTCAACCAGACACCGTCCGCCTTCTACCAGCTGGCCGCCGCCGACCGCGAGGAACCCGGACACGAACTCGCCCTGCGCCACGTCGTCTTCGGCGGCGAGGCGCTGGAACCGGGCCGCCTCGACGACTGGTATGCCCGGCACGCCGACGACGCGCCCCGGCTGGTCAACATGTACGGCATCACCGAGACCACCGTGCACGTCACCCACTTCCCGCTGGACCGGGCCACGGCAGCCGCCGCCACCTCCTCCGCCATCGGCGTCAACCTCCCCGACCTGCGTGTCTACGTGCTCGACGAACGGCTCCAGCCGGTGCCGCCCGGCGTGACGGGGGAGATGTACGTCGCCGGGCAGGGCGTGGCCGCCGGGTACCTCGGCCGGCCCGACCTGACCGCGACCCGCTTCGTCGCCGACCCCTACGCCCGTCTGTTCGGGGAGAGCGGCGCCCGGATGTACCGCTCCGGCGACCTCGCGCGCAGGCGGGCGGACGGCACCCTGGAGTACTTCGGCCGCGCCGACCACCAGGTCAAGATCCGGGGCTTCCGGATCGAACTCGGCGAGATCGAGGCGGTCCTCGCCGCCCACCCGCGGGTCGCGGACGTGGCCGTCGCGGTCCGCGAGGACGTCCCCGGCGACAAGCGGCTCGTCGCCTACGCCGTACCGGCGCCCGACGCCCCGGAGGGCGCGGATCTCGCCGCGGCGCTGCGCGAGCACGCCGCGCGCGACCTGCCCGTCCACATGGTCCCGTCCGCCGTCGTCGCCCTGGAACGGCTTCCGCTGACCGGCAACGGCAAGCTGGACCGCAAGGCCCTGCCGGCCCCCGGCCGCCCCGCCGCCACCGACTCGCGCGCCCCGCGCGGACCGCGCGAGGAACAGCTGTGCGCGATCTTCGCCGAGGTGCTCGGCGCGGAACGGGTCGGCGTCGACGACAACTTCTTCGACCTCGGCGGCCACTCGCTGCTCGCCGTCCGCCTCGCGGCCCGCGTCAGGGCCGCCCTCGGCGCGGACGTCTCCATCGGCACCGTCTTCCGCTCCCCGACTCCCGCCGCCCTGGGCGTCGCGCTCGAAGCGGCGGTGGACGGCGGACGCCGCGACGACCCGCTCGACGTGCTCCTGCCGCTGCGCCCGGCCCGTGAGGGCGACCGCGCCCCGCTGTACTGCGTCCACCCGGCGGGCGGGCTGAGCTGGTGCTACGCCGGACTCATCCGCCACCTGCCCGCCGACGTGCCGATCTACGGCCTCCAGGCACAGGGCGTCGGCCCCGCCACCTCGGGCGAACCGCTGCCCGCGACGCTGGAGGAGCTCGCCGCGCACTACGTGGCCCGGATGCGGGAGGTGCAGCCCGCCGGACCGTACCGGCTGCTCGGCTGGTCCACCGGCGGCATCATCGCGCAGGCCATGGCCACGCACCTCCAGGACCGGGGCGAGGCCGTCGAACTGCTCGCCGTGCTCGACGCCTACCCCGCCGAGGGCTTTCGCGAGCTGCCCGTGCCCGACCACGCCGAGGCGATGGAGTCCCTGCTGGCGATGGGCGGCTACGGCCCCGACATCCTGGACGGCAAGGAACTCACCACCGCCCACGTGATCGAGGTGCTCCAGCGCGAGGGCAGCCCGCTCGCCGCGCTGAACGCCCCGACGCTGGAGGCACTGGCGGAGATCTACCTCAACACCAACCACCTCGTGCGGGGCTTCGACCACCGGCGCTTCGACGGCGACGTGCTGTTCTTCCGGGCCACCGTCGACACGATCGACGACGAGCTCACCCCCGACACCTGGGCCCCGTACGTGGGCGGGCGCATCGACAGCACGGACATCGCCTGCTCCCACAAGGACATGACCCTGCCCGAACCGATCGCGCACATCGCCCGCGTGGTCGCCGACCGCCTGACCGACCTGGAGAAGTGACACCACGATGGCTGTGAACGACGACGCCCCCGTCAACCCCTTCGACGCCGACGGGGAGGCCGACACCTTCCTCGTCCTCGTCAACGAACGGCGTCAGCACTCGCTGTGGCCGGACTTCGCCGACCTGCCGGCCGGCTGGACCGCGGTGCACGGTCCGTGCCCGCGTCAGGAGGCACTGGAGTGGGTGACCGCGCACGACACCGGACTGCTGACCCGGTGACCGCGTCCGACTCCCGTACCGGTCCGAAGTCCCGTACCGGACCGGGCCGTCGGCCGTCCTTGCCGCGCATCGGTCCGCGGCTCGCCGTGGTCCTCGTCTATGTGGCCGCGATGTGCATGAACGGCCTCGACTCCACCATCGTCAACCCGGCCCTCTACACCATCGCCGAGGACTTCGGACGGCCCGTCGGCGCCGCCAACACCGTCGAGACGGCGTTCCTGGTCGCGCTGGCGCTCGCGCTGCCGGTGGCGGGCTGGCTCGGCGACCGGTACGGCACCAAGAGGGTCTTCCTCGGTTCGCTGGCCGTCTTCACGGCCGCCTCCGCCCTGTGCGGACTGGCCTGGAACCTGCCCGTGCTGGTCGTCGCGCGGGCGGTGCAGGGGCTGGCCGGCGGCCTGCTGACCCCGGTGGGGATGACGCTGCTGTTCCGGGCGTTCACCCCGCCGGAGCGGGCCGGGCTGGCGAAGGTGCTGATCGTGCCGACGGCCCTGATGCCCGCCCTCGGCCCGCCGCTCGGCGGTCTGCTCACCGAACACCTCTCCTGGCACTGGCTGTTCTTCGTCAACGTGCCGGTCGGCGTGGCAGCCGTGCTGCTCGGTGCGGCCGGGCTGCGCGAGCACGTGGAGGGCACCGCGGGGCCGTTCGACCGGGCCGGGTTCTGGCTGGCGACGCCCGCCCTGGGGCTGCTCACCTACGCGCTCGGCTTCGGTCCGGCGCGCGGCTGGTCCGACCCCGTCATCGCGGGCTGCGCGGTCGCGGGCGGTGCGCTGCTGGTGGCGACCGTGGTCCAGCAACGCCGAGCCCCCGCCCCGCTGTTGGGGCTGCGATTGTTCGCCGACCGGTACTACGGCCCGGCCGCCGCGCTGGCCGCCCTCACGGCCGCCGGGCTCATGGGCGTGCTGTTCGTGGTGCCGCTGCTGTTCCAGGCGGCGCTCGGCGGCACCGCGCTGGACGCCGGGCTGAGCGTCTTCCCCGAGGCGTTGGGCCTGATGCTGGCCTCGCAGACGGTGGACCGGCTGCTGCCGCGTCTGGGCCCGCGCCGGCTGGCCGTGGCCGCGCTGGTCGCGGCGGCCGTGGTGTTCGGCGCGCTGGCGGTGCCGGGCACGGCGGAGAACGCGTGGGCGGTGCGGGCCCTGATGCTCCTGATCGGGCTGGTGCTCGGCACGGCCGTGCTGACCGTGCAGCTGGCCGGGTTCGAGACCATCACCCCGCCCGACATGGGCCAGGCGATGGGTCTCTTCCAGATCGTCCGCACCCTGGGCGGCGCGCTCGGCATCGCGCTGTGCGCGGCGCTGGTCGGCGGCGGCGCGCACCCGGCGGGGACGGCGATGGACGCCGGGCCCTTCCGTACGGCGGTATGGGCCTCGGCCGTACTGGTGGCGCTGTCGGCGCTGCTCGCCCTGCGGCTTCCGCGCGCCGCGTCCCCACCGCCGCCGCTCGACGAGGACATGGCGGAGGACGGGGAGTCGGGACCGGAACCGGCCGGCGGCGCGAAACCACCGGAGCGGCCCCGGGGAGCGGAGGCCCGGGAACGCGACACCGCGCCCTGACGGACGGACCGAAGGCGCCACGCGGCGGGATGCGCGGGGCGCCGTCGGCATGCCCGGGGAGAGGGCGGAGGCGTGGACGGGGGCCTGGGCGCACGAGGCGCCTTACGGCGCGGGCCGCACGGCACGGGTGCCCGGTGTGCGGCGCGCGACCCGTGGTGCGTACGGTGTGCGGCGTACCCCCGCCCCGCGTCGTCGTACGCCGCAGGCGCGCCGTCAGTCGCCCGCGCGCCCCAGCAGCACCGACAGCGCGTCGGCCAGGCCGCCCCGCCAACAGGCGTAGTCGTGACCGCCGTTGAACTCCCGGTAGACGACGTCGTAACCACGGGCCCGCAGGACATTGCGCAGCCGCCGGTTCTCCGCCAGCAGCATCCACTCCTGGAGACCCACCTCCAAGTACAGCCGGACGGGCCGCCGTTCGCCGCTCGCGTACTGCCGGGTGAGCCATTCCTCCCCCCGCTCCGGATCGTTCTCCGGCCACCAGAAGGACCCCGACTGCGACACGGCGAGACCGAACCGGTCGGGGCGGCGGTGCGCGGCGAACGCGGCGGTCAGCCCGCCCGCGCTCTGCCCGGCGACAAGGGTCCGCTCCGGACGGGCCGTCGCGCCGAACTCGGCCTCGGCCCACGGCAGCAGGATGTCCGCCAGCCAGTCCACGAACGCCCCGTTGCAGCTCAGGTCGTCCATCCGTCGGTCCATCGTGTCCACCAGCAGGGCCACCGTGGGCGGCAGGGCCCCCTGCGCGTGCATCCGGTCCAGCATCCCGCCGACGTCCAGCACCGGCCCCCACATCTCCCCGTCGAGCAGCACGGCGACCGTGTACGGCGTCGCCGACGGGCCGTGCCCCGGCGGGAGATGGACGGTCACCCGCCGTCCGGCCACCTCGCGTTCCAGGGTCCTCCCGCGCGGCGGGGGAGGACCGTCACCGTCGGCATCGACGTAGGGCTGCGGCGGCGCGTCGGGCAGGGACAGGACCGAGGCGGGTTCGCGTCCGCCGTGCGCGGGCAGGACGGCCGCACCGCTCAGCGGGTCCGGCAGTGCCCGGTCCAGGGCCGCCCGCCAGGAGACCCGGTCGGTGCGCAGCAGCTCCTCGCGGGTGCCGTGGCCGGGCAGGAACTGGTACGAGGCGCGGTGGTCGGCGCGCAACCGGTGGGAGAGCGCCCAGACGTCCGTGCCGTCGACACGGCGCATCAGATGGCGGGTCAGGTCACCGGAGTGGCGGTCGCGGTCGGTGACCGTGTGCACCAGGAGCAGGACGTCCGAGGCGGGCCGGTCCGGGTCGTCCCGCCAGAGAAAGGTGACCAGGCGGTACGCCGGGTCGCCCTCGGGGTCGGGCTCGACGAGCGGTGTGCTCCTGCGCTCGGCGCGCAGCCAGAACTCGGCCTCGGCGCCCGGGATGCGGGCCCGGACCCCGTCGCGCAGGGCGCTCAGGACGGGGCTGGGGAGAGCGGTCACGGTCGTCCGCCTTTCGTACGTCGGTCGGGAGGGGGCCGGCCCGGGAGCACGTGCCTCGGGGGGCGTGGATCCGGCGGGTCGCCGACCCATGTCCGGAGTGTCGGGTGATTTTCGATCGGAAAGCGGGCACGGCATGGTGCGTGCGATTCCAAGGCGCCGGGGTCTCCTCGGGCGGGGTCTCCCCTGCTCGAACGGGGTCGAGAGCCTGAGGAAGGCGCCACGAGGGCATTGCGGCAACGACGGAGGTGTGCGTGCCGGAGCGTGGCCGCCCGGTCGGAGGTCACCCGACAGGCTTTCAGACGCGGGTGGCGGCCGAACGGCCCAGCAGCACCCACAACAGGAAGGGACCGCCGAGGACGGTGGTCACCACACCGACCGGGAGTTCGGAGCCGGAGAAGGCGATGCGCCCCACGGTGTCGGCGGCCACCACCATCACCGCTCCGGTCAGCATGGACCCGATCAACGGCACCCTGAGCGGACCGGCGAGCCGCGCGGCGATGACGGGGGAGGCCAGCGCGACGAAGGCCACCGGCCCGCACACGCCCACCGCGAGACCCGCCAGGGCCACGGCGAGCAGCATGCACACCAGCCGGACCCGGTCCGGGCGGATGCCCACGGAGGCGGCCGTCGCGTCGTCGAAGCGCAGCACGGACAGGTGCCGGGCCGCGGCGAGGGCCGCGGGAACGAGGACGGCGAGCCCGATCAGCACGGGCACCGCGACGGAGTAGCCGCGCCCGTTGAGGCTCCCGGAGGTCCACACGTACAGGGAACCTGCCGAGCTGAGGGATCGTCGGGACAGCACCACCTGGGTGACGGCGGAGGCCAGTGCCGACATGGCGAGGCCGACCACCAGCACGCGATAGCCGCGCTGTCCCAGCCCGCCGGAGACGGTCGTCACGACGACGACGGCGGCGAGGGCGCCGAGGGGTCCGGCCCACCAGGCGCCGAAGGTGCCGGTGGCGCTGAGGGTCACGGACAGCAGGACGGCCGCGGTGGCACCGTCGTTGACGCCGAGGAGCTCGGGGGTGGCGAGCCGGTTGCGGGCCAGTGTCTGGGTCAGACAGCCAGCCAGTCCCAGGGCCGCCCCGGCCGTCAGCCCGGCGACGATCCGGCCGAGCCGGAACTTCTGCACGAGCAGCACGTCGAAGCGGTCGCCCTGACCGAACACGGCACGGAACGTACGTCCCACGCCCATGTCGCTCTGGCCCGCGTACGCCGAGAACACCACGGCCGCCACCGCCAGCGCGGCGAGCGCGAGCACGGCGAGGGCCGGCCGGCGGTGCACCAGCAGCGAGAACGGACCGCGCCGCAGCACGGCCGTCCCCGCGGAAAGGGCCTTGGTCGCCGCCGGACCGTCCTGCGCCGTCGTCCCGGTCGTGTTCGCGGGCCCGGACGTGGTGGTGTCCGCCGTCCCGTCCGCCTCGTGGCCCGGACGGCGACGCGGCAGAACTCCCGCCAGACGGGCGGGGAGCGGTGTCCGGCCCCGTCCGGGCGGGGCGGTGTCGGCGGCCGGTTCGGTCATGCCCATCGCGGCCAGCTGCCGCGAGCGCACGATGCCGATGAGGACCGGTGCGCCGATGAGCGCCACGATCACCGACACCGGCGCCTCGAAGGGGCGCGACACCACCCGGGCCGCCACGTCCGCGACCGTCAGCACCGCGGCACCGACGAGCCCGGCCAGCACCAGCCGCGCCGCCGCCCGGGTACCGGCCAGGGCGCGGGCCACGAATCCGGAGAGGAGCCCCAGGAAGGAGATGGGGCCGGCCAGCGCGACGGCCGCGGCGGTGAGGAGGGTCACCGCCACCGCCACCGTCGTGCGGATGACCGACGGCCGGTGGCCGAGGCTGCGGGCAAGGTCGTCGCCGAGCGCGAGCGCCGACAGCGGGCGGGTCACCAGCAGCGCGACCACGAACCCGACGACGAGCACGGGCAGCAGGCGGGACAGTTCGCCGAAGCCTTCCGTGCCCGCGAGGGAGCCCAGCACCCAGAACCGGAACCGGTCGTAGGTCTCGGCGGAGTTGACCACGACGACGCTGGTGAGCCCGCCGAAGGTCGCGCCCAGCGCGGAGCCGGCGAGCACCAGCCGCATGGGGGAGCCGCCGCGGCCCCGCCCGGCGATGAGCAGGACCAGCCCGCTGGCGGTCACGGCGCCGACGAACGCGCACACCAGATAGGCGTAGCCGGAATCGAGGCCCAGCAGCCCGATCCCGGCGACCACGCCCAGCGAGGCACCCGCGTTGACGCCCAGCAGCCCGGTCTCGGCCAGCGGATTGCGGGTGACGGCCTGGAGCAGACTTCCGGCGATGCCGAGTGCGGCACCCACCAGAACGGCGGTCAGCGTACGGGGCAGTCGCAGATCGCCGATGACCAGGGCGAGCCGGCTGTCCGTCCGGGCGCCGTGACGATTCAGCAGATAGTCCAGCGCTCCGCCCGCGCCGACCTCGCCCGCGCCGACGCACAGCGAGACGCCGCAGAGCAGCACGACGACGACCGCGAACCCGGCGACGACCAGCCAGGTACGGCGACGGGACCGGTCGGCCGAAGGGCGGCGCCCCGGTCCGGTTTCGGCCACGGCGGCAGGGGCCTCGTCGGCCTCGGCCGTCAACGTCCCCGTGTTCTCGCGCACTTGGCCGTGGGGCCTTCGGGTATCGGAATCCCACATCTGCATGAAGTGAGGTTAGCCTAACCATATGAGGGTGGAGTCGCTCCCTGTCGCCGCCGAGCCGTGGGTGGCTGTCGACCGAGGCTGAATAAGGTTAGGCTTACCTTACGAATTGGGGGTCAGGCATGTCCGACGTCATATCCGACGATTCCGCGTCCACCGCCGCACCGACGGTCCGGGACCGCCACGAACTCCTCGGCGGGGGCGGCCTCCTGGCCGACCGTCGAGCCCTGGTCACCGGGGCCGGGCAGGGCATCGGCGCCGCCGTCGCCCGCGCGCTCGCCGCCCAGGGAGTCCATGTGGCGGCGACCGACCGGCGTCCCGAGGGCGTCGAGGCGCTCGCGGCCGAACACGCCGGGTCCACCGCGCTCGCGGGATCCACCGCGACGGCCGACGGGTCGAAGCAGCCGGGCGTCATCACGCCGTACGCCATGGACGTCACCGACGCCGCGGCCGTGCGCGACGTGGTGGACACGGTCACCACCCGGCACGGCCCGCTCGACATCCTGGTCAACGTGGCCGGGATCCTGCGTCCGGGCCCGGCCGCCGAACTGTCCGACCAGGACTGGGCGGACACCTTCGCCGTGAACGTCACGGGCGTCTTCCACACGGCCCGCGCCGTCGCCCCCGGCATGGTGGCCCGAGGCGGCGGCAGCATCGTCACCGTCGGCTCCAACGCCGCCGGCGTGCCCCGGGTCCGTCTCGGCGCCTACGCCGCCTCCAAGGCCGCCGCCGCGATGTACACCAAGTGCCTCGGCCTGGAACTGGCCCGCAGCGGCGTCCGCTGCAACGTGGTCGCGCCCGGATCCACCGACACGGCCATGCAGCGCGCGCTGTGGCAGGACCCGGATGCCCCGGCCCGGGTCCTGGACGGCGACCCGGCGGTCTACCGCACGGGCATCCCGCTCGGCCGGATCGCCGAACCGTCCGACATCGCCGACGCGGTCCTCTTCCTCGTGTCGGACCTGGCCCGCCACATCACCATGCAGGAGCTCTACGTGGACGGCGGCGCCACCCTCCGCTGACCGGAACGGCCACCGCGGCGGCCGCCACCGATCCGTCCGTACCCCGTGCACCCCACCCTTCCCCGCACACACTCCCCGCTCACCCGCACCGCACGCCCGCACCCACCGTCGGACGTGCGAGAAACGGAGCCACCGTGTCGACGGCACCCCAGGTCGCCGCACCCCGTACCACCGCCGAGCCGGCCCACCCCGCCGTGGGCGTGGCCACCGGACTGCTCAACTCCTTCGTCCCGGGCGCCCGGTTCCTCGGCACCCCGACACGCACGCTCCTCGGCGAGGGAGTGCACAGCGAGGTGCCGCACGACGAACGTCCCCTGCCCCTGCGGGTGGCCGCCACCCTCGCCGCGGCCCGCGCCGCCGGACACGCCGCCCCCGTCGTCATGGGCGCCATACCCTTCGACCAGGAGGCCCCCGCCGCGCTCGCCGTGCCGGACGTGCTGCACACCGCGCCGCCGCTGACCGCCGACCCGCTGGTCGCCCTGCCCGCCGACCCGCCCTCCCCGGCCGACGCCGACGACCTGACGGTCCACCAGGAGCCGGCGCCCGAAAAGTACGGGGCGTCCGTGGCCGCCGCCGTCGAGCGCATGTGGAAGGGCGAGTTCAGCAAGGTCGTCCTCGCCCGCACCCTCCGGCTCGACGCCGTCCGCCCGTTCGACCTCCCGGCGATGCTCCAGCGGCTGGCCCGCCGCGACCCCTCCGGCTACACCTTCGCCCTGCCCACCGGCCCCGACCGCACCCTGCTCGGCGCCAGCCCCGAACTGCTGGTCTCCCGGCACGGCACCCGCGTGGTCGCCAACCCCCTCGCCGGATCCGTACCGCGCAGCGACGACCTCGCCGAGGACGTCCGGCGCGCCGCGGCCCTCCTGGAGTCGGCCAAGGACCTCCACGAGCACGCGGTCGTCGTCAACGCGGTGCAGGAGAGCCTGGCCCCCCACTGCACCGGCCTCACCGTGCCCGCCGAACCGACCCTGGTCCGCACCGCCACCATGTGGCACCTGTCCACCACCGTCACCGGCACCCTGCGCTCCCCGGACACCACCGCCCTCGAACTGGGCTGCGCGCTGCACCCGACCCCCGCCGTCTGCGGCACCCCCACCGACACCGCCCGACGGGTCATCCGGGAGAGCGAACCCTTCGACCGCGGCTTCTTCACCGGCATGGTCGGCTGGGGCGACGCCGACGGCGACGGCGAATGGGTCGTCACCATCCGCTGTGCCGAGGCCGGACCGACCTCGCTGCGCCTGTACGCGGGCGCCGGTGTGGTGGCCGCCTCCGAGCCCGACGCGGAGACCGCCGAGACCGCCGCCAAGTTCCGCACCTTCCTCGGCGCCGTGGGGGCCCAGCTGTGACCGCGACGACCCCGGCCCAGGATCCGACGCCGACCGCGGCCCGGACGACCGTCCCGGACCCGCCCCCGACCTGGCCCGCCGCGTTCGCCGAGCGCTACCGGGCCGCGGGGTACTGGCGCGGCGAGACCTTTGGCGCCATGCTCCGCGAGCGGGCCGCCGCCCATCCCGACCGCGTCGCGGTCGTCGACCCGGGGGGCGACGCCGACCGCCGCTGGACCTACGCCGAACTCGACGCCCGCGCCGACCGGCTGGCCGCCGGGCTGCTGGCCCGGGGCATCGCCAAGGGCGACCGGGTGGTGGTGCAACTCCCCAACATCGCCGAGTTCTTCGAAGTGGTCTTCGCCCTCTTCCGGATCGGCGCGCTGCCCGTCTTCGCGCTCCCCGCGCACCGGGAGACCGAGATCCGCTACTTCTGCGAGTTCACCGAGGCCGCCGCCTATGTGATCGCCGGAGTGCACGGCGGCTACGACTACCGAGACCTGGCCGCCGCCGTCCGCACCGAAGTCCCCACCCTGCGCCACGTGTTCGTGGCCGGTCCGGACGCGGGCGCGTTCGAGGCGCTGGACGCGGTGCACGCCGAGCCCGTCGACGTCGACGGCCCCGAACCCGGCGATCTGGCCTTCCTGCAGCTGTCCGGCGGCAGCACCGGCATCCCCAAGCTGATCCCGCGCACCCACGACGACTACATCTACTCGCTGCGCGGCTCCAACGAGATCTGCGCGGTGGACGAGCACAGCGTCTACCTGTGCGTGCTGCCCGCCGCCCACAACTTCCCGCTCTCCTCGCCGGGCACGCTCGGCGCGCTGTACGCGGGGGCCCGGGTCGTGCTCTGCCCGCAGCCCAGCCCCGAGGCGGCGTTCCCCCTGATCGAACGGGAACGGGTCACCATCACCGGCCTCGTGCCGCCGCTGGCCCTGGTCTGGACCGAGGCCGCCCCCGGCACCGCGTACGACCTGAGCAGTCTGGACGTGCTGCTGGTCGGCGGCGCCAAGTTCAGCGAGCAGGCCGCCCGCCGGGTCCGCCCCGCCCTCGGCTGCACGCTCCAGCAGGTCTTCGGCATGGCGGAGGGGCTGGTCAACTACACCCGCCTCGACGACCCCGCGGAGACCGTCGTCACCACCCAGGGCCTGCCCATCTCCCCGGACGACGAGATCCGTGTCGTCGACGACGCCGACGAGGACGTGCCCCCGGGCGAGTCCGGGCACCTGCTGACCCGTGGGCCCTACACCATCCGCGGCTACTGGCGCGCGCCCCAGCACAACGCCCGCGCGTTCACCGAGGACGGCTTCTACCGCACCGGTGACATCGTCCGCCGCACCACGACCGGACACCTGATCGTCGAGGGCCGGGCCAAGGACCAGATCAACCGGGGCGGCGAGAAGATCGCCGCCGAGGAGGTCGAGAACCACATCCTCGCCCACCCCGCCGTGCACGACGCCAACGTGGTCGGCGAACCGGACCCCTACCTCGGTGAACGCAGCCTCGCCTACGTCATCCTGCGGGACGGCGCCGGGCCGCTGAAGCCCGTGGAGATCAAGCGCTTCGTACGCGGCCGGGGCCTGGCCGGCTACAAGGTGCCCGACCGGGTCGAGTTCGTGACCGAGTTCCCGCAGACGGGCGTCGGCAAGATCTCCAAGAAGGACCTCCGGGCCGCCGCCGTACGGAGCGAGCCCGCCTCACCCGAGGACCCCGGACCGGCGGTAGCCGCCGGACCGGCCCCCACCGGCCCCGAAGGCGCCGACCACCGGCGACCCGCCCCCGCACAGGACTGAACGGACACCCCATGGCCCTGCCCGAGATCACCTCCTACCCCATGCCGGACGCGGCCGACCTGCCCGCGAACCGGGTCGACTGGAAGGTAGACCCGGCCCGCGCGGTCCTGCTCGTGCACGACCTGCAGAACTATTTCCTCTCCGCCTACGACGAGAGCACGGACCTGATCCCGAGACTCCTGGCGAACGTCGCCGCCCTGCGGGTGCGCGCCCGGGAGCTGGGCATCCCCGTCCTCTACACCGCCCAGCCCGGCGGGCAGACCCCGCAGCAGCGCGGTCTGCAGCAGGACTTCTGGGGACCCGGCCTGCCCGCCGACCCGACGGCCGAGGCGATCGCCGACGCCGTCGCCCCCGGCCCGGACGACACCGTCGTGACCAAGTGGAAGTACAGCGGGTTCGCCCGCACCGATCTGGCCGACCGGCTCGCCGCGTTCGGCCGCGACCAGATCGTCGTCACGGGCGTCTACGCCCACATCGGTGTGCTGATGACCGCCTGCGACGCGTGGATGCGGGACATCGAGGCGTTCGTCGTGGCCGACGCCGTGGCGGACTTCTCCGCCGAGGAACACGCCATGGCCCTGAAGTGGGCCGCCGGGCGGTGCGCCGTCGTCACCACCACCGACACCGTCCTGGAAGGGATCTGAACATCGTGGCACTCACCCTGGAAGAGATGCGCAACGACATCGCCGACGTCCTCGGCGAGTCCGTCGACGACATCCCCGACGACGAGAACCTCGTCGACTACGGCCTCGACTCCGTCCGGCTGATGACCCTGGTCGGCCGCTGGCGCGAGGCCCACGGGGCCGACATAGCCGTCGCGGACCTCGCCGAGCGCCCCGCCGTCGAGGAGTGGGCCGTGCTGCTGAAGGTCACCGCCTGACCCGGCGGCGGAGGACGGCCCGGGCCCGGGGCGCGCGGTCAGGATCCCGGTACCGCGCCCGCGGGCCCCGGGCCGGCCTCTCGGCGGACCAGTCGAGGTGACGGTACGTCAGCCGGGCGTCACGGCATAGCCGTCGGCCGTCCAGCCGCCGTCGCTGACCATCACCTGACCCGTGATGTTCGCGGAGACCTCCGACGACAGGAACAGTGCCAGGTGGGCGATGTCCTCCGGGCGGCCGAGGCGGCCACGCGGGGTTCGGCGGCGCAGCGCCTCCGTGTCAAGCCGCCCGTCCTCGGCGAGCCGGGCCACCAGATCGGTCTCGACGTACCCGGGCGCGAGCGCGTTGACGCGGATGCCGTACGGGGCCCACTCCACGGCCAGGACCTTGGTGAGAGCTGCGACGCCCGCCTTGGTGGCGCAGTAGGCCGCGCGCTCGGGCCCGGCGGTCACCCCGTACATCGACGAGGTGGTCAGGACGACACCCCCCTCGCCCTCGCGCATGACGCGGGCCGCGGCCCGCGCGCAGACGAAGACGCCGGTGAGGTTGACGTCCAACGCCGTGTTCCAGCGGGCGAGTTCGACATCGAGGGAGGGGGCGTTGGCGGACACACCGGCATTGGCGACCAGCACCGACAGTCCTCCCGTCCGGGCCGTGAAGCCGGCGAGCGCCTCCGTCACGGCGTCCTCGTCGCTCACCCGGGCCGTGGCCGTCGCGATCAGCTGGTCGGGCCGTCCCGCCTCCAACCCGGGCCGGATCCGTTCCAGTTCGTCGCCGTCGATGTCCAGCATCAGCACATGGCACCCCGCGCGTGCGTACGCCTCGGCCATCGCCAGGCCCAGGCCGCGCGCGGCGCCGGTGACGCACACCGACCTGCCGCGCAGGTCGGGGTAGATCGCCGCTCGTGTCGTCATCTTCTCGTCCGTTCCGTTCCCGCTCGCGCGCTTCCCCCGCCGGTGTGTGCCCTGCCTGATCAGGCCATGTGCATGCCGCCGTTGACGTGGATGACCTCGCCCTGCACGAAGCTCGCGGCGGGAGAGCACAGGAAGGTGACGACGGAGGCCACCTCCTCCGGCCTGCCCAGACGGCCCAGGGGAGTGGTGGCGAGCGCGGTGTCGCCGCGGTCGGCCACGTAGTCGTGGGTCATGGCGGTCTCGATGATCCCGGGCGACACCATGTTGATCCGTGCCCGGGAGCCGAGTTCCCAGGCGAGGCTGCGGGAGAAGGCGAGCAGCGCGCCCTTCGTCGCCGCGTAGTGCGCGTGCCGGACGCTGCCGCGGTGACCGGCCATGGACGTCAGATTGACGATGCTGCCGCCCTCGTTGAGATGGGGCAGGACGGCGCGGGTGAGGTAGAAGACACCGTTCAGGTTGACCGAGATGACGGTGTTCCACTGCTCGTCCGTCATGTCGGCGACCGCCTGCTCGGGGTAGATCCCGGCGGCCGGCACGAGGAAGTCGACCGAGCCGAACGCCTCGACCGCGGCGGCGACGAACGCGTTGTTGCTCTGCGGCGATGCCGCGTCGAGCACCCGGGTGATCACGCTCCCGCCGGCCGGGTCGAGCGTCGCGGCGAACTCCTCCAGCACGGTGGCGTTCAGATCGCCCAGCACCAGGTTGGCGCCCAGGGCGTGGAACTGACGGGCCACCTCGCGGGCGATGCCGCCGCCCGCACCCGACAGGAGGAGGGTCCGGCCCTCGAAGGGGCGGGCGTCAGTCGGCCGGGCGCGCCGCGTCTCCTCGGACGTGCCCCGCGCTCCCTGTGCCCGCTGCGTCTGCTGTGTGGTCGGTGTCATGGTCGTCCTCGTTGAACAGTTCGGGATGTTGGGCCAGTTCCAGCCGGGTGCGGCGGAGGTGGCCGGTGAGAAATCGTTCGGCGTCGACGGTGTCGCGTCGCTTGATCGCCTCGATGATCAGGCGGTGCTCGGCGTGGATCAGCTCCCAGCCGCTGTCGCCCGCGAGCCGGGTGAAGGCGCGCCGGTAGTGCTGGGTGGTGTTCCAGAACCGGTCGACCATGTCGGTGATCTGGGCGACGCGGCAGCCGGCGTAGGTGAGCAGGTGCAGCTCGCGGTCGAGCGCCAGGAAGCGGTCCACGTCGGTGGTGAGCTCGATCTGCCGCGCGATCGCCTCCAGCTCGGCGACCTGCTCGGCCGAGAGGTTCGGAATGCTCTCGCTCAGGGCGAGTGGTTCCAGGCGTTCGCGGATCTTGTAGACGCCCTCGCACTCCGCCATGTCCATCCGGGAGACCCAGGCGCCGCTGTTGGACTTGACCACGGTCAGGCCCTCGGCCGCCAGTATCCGCAGTGCCTCGCGGACCGGCAGCCGACTGGCGCCGAGCTGCGCGGCGACCTGCTCCTGCATGATCCTCGCGCCGGGGCGCAGCTCACCGCTCAGGATGGCGGCACGCAGGTGGTCCGCGACGCGCTGGCTCGCGACGGCGGCGGCGCTGGACCCGGACGAACCGGCGCCCGGCGTGCGGGATCCGGTGGACGGCTTCCGTGACATGGCTCTCCCTGGTGCGGTGCGGCGGTGTTGAGGCACGGCGCGGCGGTGCGACGGCGTGTTCAGACCGAAGGCTGCCACAGCCGTACCGCCGCACCCGATCCGTACCGCTTCCCGCCGGGGCGGGCGTATGGCGGGCCGAGGTGTTCCGGGTCGGCCCGGCCGGGGAGAGCCTGCCCCCGATTCGCTACCGAATGGATCCATTTACTTGCCATGGGTCTCACATTGCGTCGCCGTGAGGAGGCTAGTCAATGGAAATGTCGGAAACTTGAACGTAACGTTCCAGTAACGGGTATTGGTTATGGATCCATTCGCTGCGACAGTGCTCACCGAATCACACAGGAGAGTGCTCATGCCCACACACCGGAAACTGGCCCCCGCGTCCCCCTGGACCGAGGTGACGGCGACCAAGAAGGACTGGCACGGCGCGGATCCGCGGCTGCTGACCTCGATGTTCACCCAGACCCTGCTGATCAGGGCCTTCGAGGAGTACGTCCTCGACCTCGCGGGACAGGGCCTGGTGCACGGCCCGGCGCACTCCAGCATCGGCCAGGAGGGCGGCGCCGTCGGCTCCGTGCTCCCGCTGACCGGCGCCGACTTCGTCGGCGGCTCGCACCGCGGCCACCACCAGTTCCTCGCGAAGGCGCTGGGGTACGTCGCACCCGGCGGCATCGACCTGCGCGGTCCCGTCGACGAGGAGGTGCGCACCGTCCTGC
Source organism: Streptomyces sp. NPDC001750 (assembly GCF_042892615.1). NCBI lineage: Bacteria > Bacillati > Actinomycetota > Actinomycetes > Kitasatosporales > Streptomycetaceae > Streptomyces > Streptomyces sp. NPDC001750. The sequence goes on from NZ_JBIAUE010000008.1 coordinate 108,268, forward strand.
TCCGCAGCCTGGCGGAGATCTGCGGTCTGGCCAGGGGCTTCTGCCGGGGCCGGGGCGGATCCATGCATCTGCAGTGGGCCGAGGCCGGGGCGATGGGCACCAACGCCATCGTCGGTGGCGGCGTGCCGCAGGCCGCCGGGTTCGCCTGGTCGGCGCGGCAGGCCGGCACCGACGCGGTCTCGGTGACCTACTTCGGGGACGGCGCGGTCAACATCGGCTCGGTGCTGGAGACGATGAACCTCGCCGCAGCCTGGAAGCTCCCGGTCTGCTTCTTCATCGAGAACAACAAGTACGCCGTCTCCACTCACGTGGACGAGGCGACGGCGGAGCCCCGGCTCTCGGCGCGCGGTCTGGGCTTCAACATCCCCAGCTGGCGCGTGGACGGCATGGATCCGCTCGCCGTGTACCTGGCCATGAGCGAGGCCGTGGACCACATGCGGGCGGGCAAGGGCCCCACCATCGTCGAGGCCGAGGTCTACCGGTTCTTCCACCAGAACGGCCCGTTCCCCGGCAGCGCCTTCGGCTACCGGACCAAGGACGAGGAGAAGGAGTGGCGGTCCCGCGACCCGCTGGCCCTCGTCTCCCGGCAGCTGGTCGAGAACGGGATCCTCGGCGCCGACGAGATCGAGGAGTGCACCGCGCGCGCCAAGGCGCTCATGGCCGCCGTGGGCGACGAACTGCTGGAGCCCGACCCCGACGGCAAGCCGGGCAGCCGCCGCATCAAGCCCTCCGAATGGCCCGACCCGTCCTTCCGCGACGTCGGGATACGCGGCGACCTCGGCGAATTCGACGGGGTGCGTCTCGCCGACACCGACACCTTCCAGGGACGCCTGGAACAGCGCAAGTTCATCGACGTCGTGGCCGAGGTGATGGGCCACCGCATGGCCGAGGACGACTCCGTCGTCGTCATGGGAGAGGATGTGCACCGCCTCAAGGGCGGTACCAACGGCGCCACCAAGGGCCTGGCCGAAGCCCACCCGGACCGGGTCCTGGGCACGCCCATCAGCGAGAACGCCTTCGCCGGCCTCGCCGGGGGCATCGCGCTCGACGGCCGCTACAAGCCCGTGGTCGAGTTCATGTACGCCGACTTCATGTGGGTCGCGGCCGACCAGATCTTCAACCAGATCGGCAAGGCCCGGCACATGTTCGGCGGCGACGGGCAGGGGACCGGGGTACCGCTCGTCCTGCGCAGCAAGGTCGCCATGGGCACCGGGTACGGATCCCAGCACTCCATGGACCCGGCGGGCGTCTTCGCCACCGCCCCCGGCTGGCGGATCGTCGCGCCGTCCACGCCCTTCGACTACGTCGGCCTGATGAACAGCGCGCTGACCTGCAAGGACCCGGTCGTCGTGCTGGAGCACACCGACCTGTACAACACGGTCGGCCAGGGCCCGGTCGACGACTTCGACTACTGCCTGCCCGTGGGCAGGGCGGCCGTGCGCCGCACCGGATCCAAGATCACCGTCGTCACGTACCTGGCGATGACCAACTACGTCCTGGAGGCCGTCGAACAGCTGGGCCTGGACGCCGAGGTCATCGACCTGCGCTGGCTGGACCGCGCCAGCCTGGACTGGGAAACCCTGGGCGACAGCATCCGCAAGACCAACAACGTGCTCATCGCCGAACAGGGCCCCGTCGGCACCTCCTACGGAGGCTGGCTGGCCGACGAGATCCAGCGGCGCTGGTTCGACTGGCTCGACCAGCCCGTCCAGCGCGTCCACGCCGGTGAGTCCTCGCCCAGCATCAGCAAGGTGCTGGAGCGGGCCGCCATCGCGCGGACCGAAGAGGCCGTGGCCGCGCTCCAGCGGGTCACCGAGAACTGACCCTCCCCGTACGACACGACACCCAGGAGGGTTGATCATGGCTGAACTGTTCCGAATGCCCGCGGTGGCCGCCGACTCGCCGACGGCGGTGCTGTCCGCCTGGCTGGTGGCCGAGGGCGCGGCGTTCACGAAGGACGACGCGCTGGTCTCCATCGAGACGGACAAGGCGGAGGTGGACGTCTCCGCCGAGCGTGACGGCGTGCTGCTCAAGGCGCTCTACGAGGCCGGTGTGGAGATCGAGGTCGGCGACCCGATCGCCGTGCTCGGCGCCGTCGGCGAGCAGGCCGATGACCTCGACGCGCTGCTCGCGGAACTGGGCGTCGCCGTCGCGGCGCCCGGCGAGGCCCCGCAGGCGGTCCGCCGCGACGTGCCGGAGGAACCGGCCGCCGCCTCCCCGGCGCCGACCGCCTCCCCGGCCTCCGAGGCTCCGCGGCCCACCGCCGCGGCGGCGGGCGAGCCGGAGCGCGGCGGGCGCGTCTTCAGCAGCCCGCTGGCCCGCAGGCTGGCCCGGGAGGCCGGGCTGGACTTCACGGTCCTCACCGGGACCGGCCCCGGCGGCCGCGTCGTACGACGGGACGTCGAGGCCGCCGTCGCCGCCCGCAACACCCCCCGGGCGGCGCCGCAGGCCCCGGCCGCCGCGCAGCCGACGGCCCCGGCCGAACCCGTCGGCACCACCGGCGCGACCAGCGCCACTGGTACCGTCGCCACCACCGGCACCGGCGACCACGAGGACATCCCGCACAGCCGGATGCGTCGGGCCATCGCCAGGCGTCTGACCGAGAGCAAGCAGCACACCCCGCACTTCTACCTGCGGGCGACCTGCGCCGTGGACGAACTGCTCGCCCTGCGGCAGCGGATCAACGCCGTCAGCCCGGTCAAGGTCTCGGTCAACGACCTGCTGATCAAGGCCGTCGCCACGGCACACACCCAGGTGCCGGAGATGAACGCGATCTGGACTCCGGACGCCGTCCGCCGCTTCCGCACCGTCGACGTGTCGGTCGCCGTCGCCACCGAGACGGGACTGGTGACCCCGGTGCTGCGCGGCATCGAGAACCTGCCGGTCTCCGCGATCGCCGCCCGCACCCGCGCATACGCGGAACAGGCGCGCTCCGGGGCACTGCGCCCCGCCGACCTCGAAGGCGGCTCGATCACCGTGTCGAACCTCGGCATGCACGGGGTCGAGGAGTTCGCCGCCATCATCAACCCGCCGCAGGCCGCGATCCTGGCGGTCGGCGCGGCACGCGACGAGGCGGTGGTCCGCGACGGCGCGGTCACCGTGGCCAAAGTGCTCGGCGTGGTCCTGTCCGTGGACCACCGTCCGGTGGACGGCGCCGTGGCGGCACGCTGGCTCGCGGCCTTCACCGAGGCCGTGGAGAACCCGCTCCGGCTCCTCGTCTGAACCCTTCCCGGCCGCCGTGGGCCCGCCCGTGACGGCAACGCCCCACGGGCCGCCCGCGGCCCCATCGCCCCACGGGCGGCCCGTCGGCCCCGCTGCCACGGGCCGCCCTTCTCCCGGCCCCGTCGCCACGGGCCCCGGCCCCGCCCGCCTCGGCCGCAGCCCGCGCCCGTAGGCTGCCAGAGCAACCCAAGAGGACACCGATGTCTTTGATCCGCGGATCCCGCACCCCAGATGCGGCCACACCATCCGAGACCCCGAGCGACGCGCTCGGCGAGCTGGACCGCCGCAACCTGCGGCGGCTGATGCCGCTGTTGCTGGCCGCCTACATCATGTCGTTCCTCGACCGGACCAACATCGGTCTCGCCAAGGAGCGCCTGGAGGTCGACCTCGGCATCTCCGCCGCGGCCTACGGGCTGGGCGCCGGGCTTTTCTTCCTCACCTACGCGGCGTCCGAGGTGCCCAGCAACCTGATCATGCACCGGGTGGGCGCCCGCTGGTGGATCACCCGGATCATGCTGACCTGGGGCATCATCTCGGCGTGCATGGCCTTCGTGCAGGGCGAGAAGTCCTTCTACGCCATGCGGCTGCTCCTCGGCGCGGCCGAGGCCGGGCTGCTGCCGGGCATCCTGCTCTACTTCACGTACTGGTTCCGCTCCGAGACCCGCGGCCGGGCCATCGGCCTGCTCCTGCTGGGCGCCTCCATCGCCAGCGTCGTCGGCAACCCCCTGGGCGGACTGCTCATGGAGATGGACGGCATCGGCGGCTGGCACGGCTGGCAGTGGATGTTCGTGATCGAGGGCGTCCCCTGCGTCTTCCTGGCGTTCGTCGTCTTCCGGTTCCTGCCCGACGGCCCGGCCAAGGCGCCGTGGCTGACGGCCGAGGAGGCCCGGCTGGTCCAGGACGCGGTCACCCGCGAGCAGAACGAGGGCGCCAAGGCGGCCGGCAACGAGTCCGGCTCCCTGCTGACCGTGCTGCGCGACAAGCAGATGCTGCTGGCCATCTTCGCCAACTGGACGCACCAGGTCGCCCTGTACTCCGTGGTCTACTTCCTGCCCGGCATCATCGGCGGCTGGGGCCACCTCTCGCCCTTCACCATCGGCCTGCTCACCGGACTGCCCTGGCTCACCGCGGCGGTCGGCGCCATCTTCGTGCCGCCCCGCGCGACCACGCCCAGGCGTTCGCGCAACTTCGTGGTCGTCGGCCTGCTGATGATGTTCACCGGGCTCGTCGTCGCCGCGGTCGCGGGCCCCGTGATCGCCCTGCTCGGCTTCTGCTTCACCGGCCTGGCGTTCTTCGTCGTCCAGCCCCTGCTGTTCAACTTCCCCGCCACCCGGCTCGCGGGCAAGACCCTCGCGGGCGGCCTGGCGCTGCTCAACACCGTCGGCATCACCGGTGGCTTCGTCGGCCCGTACATCATGGGCTACGCCGAGGACGCCACGGGCAACCACCTGTCCGGACTGTGGGTGTCCGTCGTGCTGCTGGCGCTCGGGGCCCTGGCGGCCACACGGCTGCGCTTCTCCCCGAAGTCCTGAGAGGCCGGCTGCCCCCGAAGCCCTGAGACGGCTGTGTCCGGGCCACGACAAGGCCCGGACACAGCCCTTCGCGACCCGGGCCGCCGTGCACGGCGGCCCGGCCGGGCGGGAGCGGGCCGCCGCGCCCGGTCTCAGCCCTCTTCCTCTTCCCCTCCCGGATGCAGGAACCAACGGCGTGCCGCCTCGGCCACCTCTTCCAGGGCTCCGGGTTCCTCGAAGAGATGCGTCGCCCCCGGGACCACGTGGATCCGGTGCGGAGCGCGCAGCCGCCCGGCCGCCTCCTCGTTCAACCGCAGCACCTCCTGGTCGGCGCCGCCCACGATCAGCAGCACCGGGGCGCGCACCCGGTCCAGGGCCTCCTCGGCCATGTCGGGGCGGCCCCCGCGGGAGACGACCGACCGGACGTGCCCGGGCCGCTCCGCCGCCGCCAGCAGCGCGGCCGCCGCCCCGGTGCTCGCCCCGAAGAGACCCAGCGGAAGTCCCGCCGAGTCCGGCCGGGCCGCGAGCCAGTCCACCGCCGCCACCACCCGCCGACCGAGCAGCCCGATGTCGAACCGGTACTGCCCGGTCACCACGTCCTCCCGCTCCTCCCGGACGGTCAGCAGGTCCAGGAGCAGCGTGCCCAGCCCCGCCTCCCGCAGATACGCGGCCACCGCCCTATTGCGCGGGCTGTGGCGCGAGCTGCCGCTGCCGTGGGCGAAGAGCACCACACCCCCCGCCTCCGGACCGAGCGCCAGGTCACCGGCGATCAACGATCCGTCGACGGGTACGGAAACAGCCTCCAAGGCCACCATCGTCACCCACTCCTTCCCGGGAGGACCCTCGCGCCCGTCCCGGCTCCCGCCGCCCGTCCGCCGACGGGCGGGTCAGCCGACGGTCAGTCCCTGCGCCGTCAGCTGACGGGCCTCCGCCGCTTCGACGCGTGCCGCCTGCGGCTCCGTGAGGACGTCGCACACCCAGTCCCAGTGAAGCGCCACCAGATCCCCGGGGCCCAGCCCCGGGACCAGCGAGCGGCCCCCTGTGGACCAGCGTACGGACTCCCGGCGCGGAGCCCCGTGGACCAGACGGCTGCCCGTCCAGAGCAGCGGCCGGGACTCGACCTCGGCCCGCTCGCCGCCGACCGAACGGACCACGCCCGTGCGGATGCGGCACCGGTCGAGGACGGACAGCGCCGTCGGATGCCCCGAGGCCACCAGGAGACGCGTCCAGGGGTACACCTCGAAGACCTGGAAGCTGTGGTGGGCGCGGGCACGGCCGGACGCGTCCTGCCATGTGCCTCCCTCCTGGCCGCGGAAGCGTTCGCGCAGCCGGGCCAGCAGCACGGCGGGATCGGTGCGTTCCAGGAGCTCGTTGCCGATCCAGTACGCCTCGACCACCCGCTCGTCCAGGGGGTCGGGGAGCCCGGCCGCCTCGGCGAGCAGTTCCAGGTAGCACCAGGCGCCCTCGAACCGGCGGGCGTGACGCTCGACGGCCGCGGTGTCCTCGGGACGGAGCAGGGCGGAGGCGTCGGCGGGGCCGCAGTAGCCGAGTTCGTTGGGCGGGTAGGCGTACCGGGCGAACAGGGCGGCGCCGTGCGCGCTCACTCAGCAGATCCTCGGGAGCTGCTCGCCGACCGGCAGGCCGACCACCCGGGAGCCGCCGAGGCCCGTCCTGGCCACCACCATGCCGGGATGGTCGGCCACGCACGTGCCGATCCGGCGGGCCGCGCGGCCCAGCGGGTGCGACGTGAGGGCCGACAGCACGGCGTCGGCGGACTCGGCGGGCACGAAGGCGATCAGCTTCCCCTCGTTCGCCACCTGGAGCGGATCGAGTCCCAGCAGACCGCACGCGTCACGCACCGCGCCCGGCACGGGCAGCTCGCGCTCGACCAGCTCGACGCCGACGTTTGATGCGCGGGCGATCTCGTTGAGGGAGGCCGCCACCCCGCCGCGCGTGGGATCGCGCAGCACGCGTACGTCGGCCCCGGTGGCGAGCATCGCGGCGACCAGGCCGTGCAGGGGCGCGGTGTCGCTCTCCACCGCCGTACCGAACTCCAGGCCCTCCCGGCAGCTCATCACCGCGATGCCATGCACCCCGATGTCGCCGCTGATCAGTACGGCGTCCCCCGGGCGCGCGCGATCCGGGCCGATCTCGACGCCGTCGGGGACCACACCGATCCCCGAGGTGGTGACGTAGACCCCGTCGCCGCTGCCGCGGTCGACGACCTTGGTGTCGCCGGTGACCAGCCGGACCCCGGCCGCCCCGGCCGCCGAGCCCATGTCGCGTGCGATCCGTCCGACGTCGGTCAGGGCGGTGCCCTCCTGGAGGATGAACGCGCAGGACAGGAACAGCGGTACGGCGCCCGACATCGCCAGGTCGTTGACCGTTCCGTTCACCGCGAGGTCCCCGGTGGAACCGCCGGGGAAGAACATCGGCTTCACCACGAACGAGTCGGTGGAGAAGGCCAGCCGTGTGCCGTCGCCGACGGTCAGCACCGCGGAGTCGCCCATCCCGGAGACGGCCGCCGCGCCGTAGGACGGGAGGAACAGGTGCTCGATCAGTTCGGCGGACATCGCTCCGCCGCCGCCGTGGCCCATCACGACCGCGGGCGTCTCACGCAGCGGGGCCGGGCAGACCCACCCCTCGAAGTCGAGGCCGGTGCCCGGGGCAGGGGCGGGGGCGTGCTTCGTCGTCTCGGTCATTTCGCGTCGACCAGTTCCAGTCGGCGGTACGCGTAGTAGGCGGAGCAGGCGCCCTCGGAGGACACCATCGTGGCGCCCAGCGGATTCCTCGGGGTGCACTCCTTGCCGAAAGCCTGGCACGCGTGCGGCTTGATCAGCCCCTGGAGCACCTCGCCCGACCGGCACAGCGGCGACTCCGACGTACGGATCGCCGCCACGTCGAACCGGCGTTCGGCGTCGAACCCGGCGTACTTCTCGGCCAGTCGCCAGCCGCTGTCGGGGATCATGCCGATGCCGCGCCACGTCCGGTCCGTGACCTCGAAGACGTCCCGCAGCATCTCCATGGCGGGGAGGTTCCCCGCGGCGGGCACGGCGCGGGGGTAGGCGTTCTCCACCTCGTGACGGCCCTCCTCCAGCTGGAGCACCACCCTGCGGATGCCTTCGAGGATGTCGAGCGGTTCGAAGCCGGTGACCACGATGGGGACGCGGTACTTCTCGGCCAGCGAAGGGTACTGCGAGGTCCCCATCACGCTGCACACGTGCCCGGCGGCCAGGAACGCCTGCACCCGGCAGTCGGGGGACTCCATCACGGCCGCCACCGCGGGCGGCACGAGGACGTGCGAGACGAGCAGCGAGAAATTGCGCACGCCCAGCCGCTGTGCCTGATGCACCGTCATGGCGTTGGCGGGGGCGGTGGTCTCGAAGCCGATGCCGAAGAAGACGACCTCCCGGTCGGGGTTCTCCCGGGCCAGCCTCAGCGCGTCGAGCGGGGAGTACACGACGCGTACGTCACCGCCCGCGCTCTTCACCGAGAACAGGTCCCGACCGCTGCCCGGGACCCGCAGCATGTCGCCGAACGAGCAGAAGACGACCTCCGGGCGGGCGGCGATGGCCAGGGCCCGGTCGATGATCTCCAGCGGCGTCACGCACACGGGGCAGCCGGGACCGTGGATCATCTCCACGCAGTCGGGCAGCAGTTGGTCGATGCCGTGCCGGATGATCGAATGGGTCTGGCCACCGCAGACCTCCATCATCACCGCCGGCCTGGTGGCGGTCGCGTGGATCTGGTCGAGCAGTCGCTCGGCCAGCCGGGGATCGCTGAACTCGTCCAGGTACTTCACCGGTCGGCTCCTTCCTTCGGGGACTGCTGTGCGGCGGCCGCTTCGAGGCCGTCGCCGAACTCCTCCTCCAGGAGCCCGAGCCGCTCGAAGTCGGCCAGGGTCGCCCGGGCGGAGATCTCGTCGAGCCGCTGGATCGCGAAGCCGACGTGCACGATGACGTACTCGCCGCTCACCGCGTCGGGGACGTACTGGAGACAGACCTCCTTGCGTACGCCGCCGAAGTCGACCTCCGCCATCGGGACGCCGTCGACCTCGGCGGTACGGAGCACACGCCCCGGTACTGCCAGACACATGGTGTCTTCCTTCCCTGCGGGTCATGGGTGGGATTCGCTCGCGGACGTCAGCGGGACGACGCCGCGACCAGCAGTTGCCCGAAGGCGAGTCCGCCGTCGTTGGGCGGCAGCAGACGCGGACGCAGGACGATGAAGTCCCGCGCCGACAGGGCGGTCCGGGTCTCCTCCAGGAGAACGGCGTTCTGGAAGACGCCGCCGCCCAGCGCCACCACACCGATCCCGGTCCGCTTCCGGCACAGCTCGGCGAGACCGGCGACGAGAAGGGCCACGGCCGTGTGGAAACGGGCCGCGACCACCTCCGCGGGCACGCCCGCCCGGACGTCGGACACCACCGCGCGGATCACCGGACCGGGGTCCGCGAGCAGCGGTTCGCCGTCTTTCGCCGCGGCCCGCGTACCGAAGGCGTAGGCGTGCCCGGCGGGCTCGGCCGATGCCGCCCGTGCCATCCCCTCCAGCGCGATCGCCGCCTCGGCCTCGTACGCCACCTCGTGCCGCACGTCCGCCAGCGAGGCCACGGCGTCGAACAGCCGGCCCATGCCGGAGGTCGGGACACAGCCGAGGCCCGTCGTCAACTGGTGGTCCAGTACCGCGCGTTCGTCGCGCGGGCAGGCCGCGACCGACGGAATCCCCTCGTCCCAGGGGACACCCGCGGCGTGCAGGTGGGCGAGTGCCATCCGGTACGGACGCAGCACACTCGCGTTGCCACCGGCCAGGGGCACGTATGCCAGGTGCGCCGCCCGCCGGTAGGACGCGTACCCCGCGATCAGCACCTCGCCGCCCCACATCGCCCCGTCGGTGCCGTGGCCGGTGCCGTCGAAGGCGAAGCCGATGACCTCGTCCTCGGGGCCGAGGCCGTGCTCTCCCATCACGGACGCGATGTGCGCGTGATGGTGCTGCACGGTGTGCACGCAACGGGCCCCGGCGCGGGTGCGGGCCCAGGCGCCGCTGCGGTAGCCGGGGTGCCGGTCCGCGGCGAACCGCTCGGCCTCGACGCCGGTCAGCAGCGCGAGATGGTCGGCCGTGCGGGACAGGGCATCGATCGTCGAGAGGTCGTCCATGTCCCCGATGTGCTGGCTGACCCAGGCGTGGGAGCCCTCACCCAGTGCGCAGGTGTTCTTCAGGTCGGCGCCCGCGGCCAGCAGCGGCGGCACCTCGAAGGGGAGGGGGAGGGGGAGCGGCGCGTATCCGCGCGATCGGCGCACGGGCAGTTCGGCACCCGCGACGAAGCGGCTGACCGAGTCGTCGCACGGCACCCGGATCGGCCGGTCGTGCCGCAGCCAGGCGTCGACCAGCGGGGCGAGCCCGGTCAGTGCCTTCGCGTCGTCCGTGACGATGGGCTCCCCGGAACGGTTGCCGGACGTCATCACCAGTGCGTCGGGGCCGGGGGCGTCGCCGTCGAGGCCGAGGAGCAGGACGTGCAGGGGGGTGTACGGAAGCATGATGCCGAGGTCCGGGCTGCCCGGGGCCACGGCGTCCGCGACCCCGACGGCGCCCGCGCGCGAGCGGCGGGGAAGCAGCACGATGGGCTTCACGGCCCCGTTGAGCAGGCGCTTCTCGTCCTCGGTCATGGTCACCAGTTCCTCGGCCACATCGAGGTCGGCGACCATGACGGCGAAGGGCTTGCCGCCCCGGCGTTTGCGGCGGCGCAGCCGGTCGACCGCCGCCTCGTCACGGGCGTCGCAGGCGAGGTGGTAGCCGCCGATCCCCTTGACCGCGACGATCCGTCCCGCGGCGAGCAACTCCCGGGCGCGGCACAGCGCTTCGTCGCGGTGCAGCGGTGACCGGCCGTCCTTCTGGACCAGTTCGAGCCGCGGACCGCAGGCGTGGCAGGAGATCGGCTGGGCGTGGAAGCGGCGGTCGCGCGGGTCGTCGTACTCCGCGCGGCAGGTCTCGCACATCGCGAAGTCCGCCATGGTGGTGGCCGCCCGGTCGTAGGGCAGGCCGGTGACGATCGTGAACCGCGGACCGCAATGGGTGCAGGTGATGAAGGGGTGACGGTGACGGCGGTCGTCCGGGTCGCGCAGTTCGGCCAGGCAGTCGCGGCAGGTCGCGGTGTCGGGGGAGACCAGCGTGCGGGCCCGGCCGGTGGCGTCGGAGTCCGCGATGGTGAACCCCTCGCCCCCGCACAGCGGCCGGTCGGTCTCCGTCACCGACTCCACCATGGCGAGCGGCGGCGGTCCGGTCCGCAGCCGGTGCCCGAACTCCGCGACCGCGTCGGCGTCCCCCTCCACCTCGGCGACCACCCCGTCGCCGGTGTTGGCCACCGAGCCGACGAGGCCGAGGCCGGTGGCGGTGACGTGGACGAACGGGCGGAAGCCCACGCCCTGCACCACGCCGCGCACCTCGAAACGGCGGCGGACCCGCTCCTGGCGACGGTCCGCCTCGCCGTCCTCCCGGGGACCACTGCCCATCAACTCCAGCCCCGACAGCGCGGCCGCCGCCTCGGCCTCGTCGATGACCTGTGTGGCGAAGCCCATGTGGAGCAGCACCCAGTCGTCGGCGGCCGGCGGCGCGTCGAGCATGCCGATGTTGACGCGGCGCCGGGCCCCCTCCACGTCGACGAGGGCGAGCTGGCCCGCGTATCCCTCGACGATCTCCACGACGCGTCCGGGAATGCCGAGACACATGATCAGGACCTCCGGAGCGGGTCGGGCGCGGTGGCCGGTTCCTGGCAGGGCGCGGCCGCGGACAGCCGATGGACCAGCGCCCGTACGGTTTCCACCGCCCGGGGGACGGCCGCGGCGACGGCCTCGCTGAGACCGATGCCCTCGTCGACGTCGGCGGGCGTGCACCCCACGACGTGAGTCAGCGGAAGCGTACCGCCTAATTGGTCCAGATTTGCTAGCACCGCAACCGGATTCATGCCATGTGCGTCGAATTCACCAGATCCGAGATCGTCCGGACCCACCTCCAGAACCGTCAGCCCACCAGGCTCTCCGCCGCCGGGACAGGCGTCGACCAGCACCAGCGCGTCGTATCCGTCGAGCAGGTCGTACGCGAGGTGCATCCCCCGGATGCCGTAGTCGACGACCCGGACCCCGGCCGGGAGCGGCTCGCCGCAGGAGTCGGTGGTGAGCCGGCGCACGACCTCCGGGCCGAAGCCGTCGTCGCCGAGGAAGAGGTTGCCGACGCCGGCCACGAGCACTCCTGCGGACACGTCAGAACCCCTCCCCGGCGCGTGACGCACTCACATGGAGCGCATTCTGAGATATCTGCGGATGTCGGGGATCGACCGCACGCCGACGACGACGGCGACCACGGCGAGCGTGGCGACCACCCCCGTGGTGACCAGTCCGAGCGATTTCACGATGGGTTCTCCTTTGGGGACTCCGATGGACCGGGGACGCCCCGTCCGGGACCGCCGACGGGCAGCGGCTCCAGTTCGTCGGGGGCGAAGTAGAAGGAGCGGCCGTACCATTCGTGCAGGTCGGCCGCCGGGTCGTCGACGAGGACGAGGGCCACGTGCGTGCGTTCGTCGACATCGCGCAGCACGGCCGTGACCCGTGCCACCCGACCGGCGAAGAAGAGGTCCTGGGCATCGGCGCGGCGGGCCGGTCGCACCCGCACGAGGCTGTCCCTGGCGACGCGCACCCCGTCGATCACGACGGCCTCGGACCCCGGCGGCGCGTCGGCGGCGGCCGTCGGATCCCACCACGGCGCGCCGCCGCCCGCAGGACCGTCCGGCGCGGTCTCCGTTCTCCTCCCGAACCGGTCCGCGACGGGCACCTCCCGGCACGCCGCCGGGGCGTCGGATGGCCGGATCAGGCCGTGCAGCTGCCGGAGGTCCTCCGGCGCCATCGCGTCGCAGCGGTCCACGATCTCGCGGGCCCGGGGATCGGTGGCCCGGGCCTCGGCCTTCTCCTCGTCCGTCATCGTCATGATCCGGAGCGTCAGGAGCTCGTCGATCTCGGTCGAGTCGAACAGGGCGCCCGGGCTCTGCTCGGCGATCTCCGGATGGTCGTAGAGAATGATCGGTGCGCCGAGCACCGTGTCCGCGGAACCCTTCGGCCCCGCCAGGACCGGCCAGCACCGCCGCTGCTCGCACCGCGACGCCGCGGCGGCTGCCGCGTCCGGCGGCTCGCGCAGGGAGACGAACTCCGCGCCGCGCGGGGCCCGCAGCAGCAGGTGCGTGCCGAGCAGCGAGGCACGGACGGCGGACTCCTTGTCGGCGGCCGTCATGGCGTGCTCGTTGTCCACCGACACCGACAGCCGCAGGAATCCGTCGTCCTCGGCCGTACGGGTGCGGACCCTGGCCAGCAGCGGCTCGCGGCGGCGAACGACCTGACCTACCGTCACTCCCCGTGCGTCCGTGATCGGTTCGCACTCCTCGCCGCCGGGCACGGAGCAGAGGCGATCGGTCGAGCCGGTCAACGGGACCGGCCCCGGGTCCACCTCCCGCTCCACCGCCTCGTCCCAGCTGAGGAACGCCACGCCGTCCACGGTGAGTTCATCGACGTCGGTGTGACCGCCGTCCGCCTCCCTCCTGCGCACCTGACGCACCTGGTGCTGGAGGAAGCGCAGCCGGACCGCCACGTCGCCCGCGGGCGACGGGCCGGGCGGGACGGACAGCAGACACTCCATCGCCATGCCCGGATCCTCGGCGAAGCTCGTGGGTGCCGCCGAGGGCGGCCCGAGCACACCGAACTGCCAGCGGGACCGGTTTTTGTGGGAGCCGGCGCGGTACGGGTACAGCAAATAGCCCTCGTACAGCACCGCGTCGGCGATCCGGCGCACCGGATCGTGATCCGCCGGAGCCGTGGGATTCGTCCGGGTCACTGGACCACCTCGTCGAGGTCATCGGCGGCGGTGCCGCCCGCTTGCGACAACAACATGCGGACCGTCTCGTCCCAGCTGATCAGCCCGCGCCGCTCCCGGAAACGGGCGAAGTCGGCGAGGACGTCGTGATCCAGCCTGATCCAGCCCGAATGCGGGAAGTGGGACGCGATCACCTGACGCCACACGTCGACCGGAAGGTGATAGCGCGCCTCGCAGTCCCAGGGAACCTGCCGTACGCCGAATCCGGCGCGGCCTCCTCCCGAGGTGAAGACGGTGCCCGAGAAGAGCAGACTGAGCGGCACCGCCCCGTCCCCGAGCGCATGCAGATAGCGCGAGCCCACGACATCGAAGTCGTAGCTGCACGGCAGCGCGAGGTCGGTCTCGGTGGAGCCGGTGAACCCCTGCACCGTCGTGTCGCACCGCATCCACAGGAACGGGCGCAGCGTGCCCGACCACCGCTCCCGCCCGCCGAACAGGCCCCGGAGCTCGTCCTGTTCGGCCCGGTCGTAGGGACGGCGCTGCGGCTCGATGCGGACCTGGCAGCGCAGCACGATCGCGTGGATCCGCTCGCCCGTGCCGTCCTCGATCCTCAACCGTGCGGTCAGCTGCGGCACCGCCGTGTACGGCTCGGCGACGATGTCGCGTACCGAGAACTCCAGTCCGCAGGACGCCGGCCCGTTCACGAGGGACCACCCCTGCCCGCGGGCCCGGAGGCCGTCCGCTCCGTGCTTACCGGTCTGCTGCGGGCGTCGACCCGTTCGAAGAACGCGTCGAGCGCGGCGTGCGCCTCCCGGCCGCCGTCGAATCCCCGCCACAACGTGCGCAGCCGGCCGGCCAGTTCGTAGCAGGCGTCGATCGGCACCAGGTGGCACGAGGACACGCCCTCACGACCACCCCCGTCGTTCCGGCGGACGAGGAGCGCCTCGACATCGGGACGCACCGTCGACAACGCGGGGTCGGCCTCCACCAGCGCCGCCCAGGCGTCCAGCGGCAGTTCGGACTCCGTCGCCCCGGCCGGGCCGGGGTAGAAGGCGACGGTGCGGTCCCGCGTGGAGTCGCGGAACAGGAAGGCCAGGCCCACCGGGATCCGCGACGCGTCCCACGCCCGCGCGTCCGGCGAGAACCCCTCGAAGCGCAGATACCGGTCGGGGACCGCGCGATAGCGCTGCCGTGCCCCCTCGTCCGTGAACAGCAGATGGCAGGACCGGCAGCAGCACATCAGGGCGCGGCTCTCCAGGTCGACCACGTGCCGGTGCTCCTCGGCGGCCGGAGCCGCGCACATCTCGCAGCGCTCGCCGGTGACCGGCTCGGGACGGTCACGGCCGATCCGCAGCAGCACCGCGGCCGGGGACCCGGAACGGCCCGCGGGCGCGCTCACGGGGCGGCCACGGGTGCGGACGGCACGGCGACCGAGGCGGAGGCCCCGTCCACCAGCAGGGGCAGCGGGTCCAGATGCGCCCCGGCGGCGTCCGCGTCGAGGCAGGCGCCCGCCCGCCGGACGTCGTAGTGGGCGCGGCAGGCGGCACAGCGCAGGACTCCGTCGCCCGGACCACCGCCCAGGCGCCGGGCCAGCGTCGCACCCTCCATGGGCCGCTCGCACCGGGCACACCGGTCGTGGAACGCGAACAGTTCGGTGCCGATCCGGCAGGCGATCAGGGGGAATCCGCCGACGCTGAGCCGTTCGGCCTCGCCGGAGCCCAGCGCGACCAGGGCCGGGACCGGTTCCCAGACCGCGCCGGCGTCCTCGCCGCCGCCGTCCGGCGGACCTGCCTCGCGCAGCCGGGAGTACAGCGAGTCCACCGCCACCAACGGCCCAGGAGCAGCGGTGGTCCCCGCGCTCCCGGTCGCGGGCTCGACCTCGATCGTGGTGATCTCCGGTGCCGCCGCCTCGACCGCGCCGCGCACGGCCAGCGCGAGCGTGGCGGAGGACGACGGGCAGCCGTCGCAGGTGCCCAGCAACCGCAGCCGTACGGCTCCGTCGTCCGTGACCCCGAGCAGCTCCACATCGCCGCCGTGCGAGCCGAGATACGGACGCACGCTCTCCAGCGCGCTCTCGACCCGGTCCTCCACGCCGTACGGGTGCAGCCCGTGCACCAGGAGCATGCCGGCCACCAGGTCGTCGGCGGCGAGGGCGGCCAGGAGCGGGTCGTCCAACCGGCCGTGCGCGTGGACCAGGTCGAGGAGCCGTTCGAGTCCGGCGCCGTAGAAGTCGGTCACGAGCCGGACCAGTTCCTCGCCGCGCTCACGGGCCGCGGTCCCTCCCGCCGCACACGCGGTGAGCAGGCTCTCGATGCGCTCGCCGGTCGTCCGCCAGGGCTCGGAGGCCGGGGGCGGGGACGTCTGCGGTTCCGCCACGTCACTCACTGCCCGCGGACTGGGTGGGGGAGTGCAGCAGTTCCAGCCTCTTGCCCTTGCCGAGGTACATGTGCACGCCGCACGGCAGACAGGGGTCGAAACTGCGCACCGTGCGCATGATGTCGATGCCCTTGAAGTTCTCCCGGTCGTTCTCCTCGAAGATCGGCTGGCCCTGCACCGCGTCCTCGTAGGGCCCGGGCGTCCCGAACGTGTCGCGCGGACTCGCGTTCCACGGGGTCGGCGGGTACGGGTGGTAGTTGGCGATCTTGCCGTCCCTGATCACCATGTGGTGCGACAGCACTCCGCGCACGGCCTCGGTGAAGCCGCAGCCGATGCCCTCCTCCGGCACCTCGAACTTCTCCCACGTCCGGGTCCGGCCGGCCCGGATCTCCGTGAGCGCCTTCTCGGCGAAGTGCAGCGCACAGGCGGCGGCGTACGCCTGGAAGTAGGTGCGCGCCCGGTTGCGTTCGAGGGTGTTGCTCCATCGCGGGATGTGCCACTCCAGCTCGACCGGGCCCTTGAGCGCGGTCTTCGGGAGGTTGATCTTCACGCTGCTGCCGGTGGCCCGGACGTATCCGATGTCGACGAGGCCCGCGAGGGCGGTGACCCAGAGCCGGGCCAGCGGACCGCCGCCGGTGTCGAGCGCGAGGTAGTCCTTGCCGTCGAACCAGCGCGGCGACATGACCCAGCTGTACTTGCCGTCCAGATCGCGCTTCTGGGGCTGCGGGTTGGTGTGCTGGTTCCAGGGGTGGCGCCGGTCGACCGGATTGCCGAGCGGGTCGTTCGTCACGAACATCTCCTGCTCCTCCCAGTCCCGGTAGTAGGAGGAGCCGAGCAGGATGCGGATGCCGAGGTTGATCTTCACCAGGTCGGTGGTGACGAGCTTCCCGTCGACGACGACACCGGGGGTCACGTACATCTTCCGGCCCCAGGAAGTCATGTCCCCGTACGAGAAGTTGCAGTGCTCCGGGTCCTGGAACGAGCCCCAACAGCCGAGCAGGACACGACGGTTTCCCACCTGCTCGTAGCCCGGCAGGGCCTCGTAGAAGAAGTCGAAGAGGTCGTCGTGCATGGGCACGACCTTCTTCATGAACTCCACGTACCGCTGGAGCCGGGTCATGTAGTCCGTCATCAGCTGCACGGTCGCGACCGTGCCCACCCCGCCCGGGTAGAGCGTGGACGGATGGACATGACGCCCTTCCATCAGGCAGAACATCTCGCGGGTCATCCGGCTGACCTGGAGGGCCTCGCGGTAGAACTCACCGGTGAAGGGGTTCAGCGAGCGCATGATGTCGCCGATGGTCCGGTAGCCGTGGTCCCCCGCGTGCGGGGAAGGCGTGCGGTTGGCCTGTTCGAGCACACCGGGATTGGTCTCGGCGACCATCTTCTCGCAGTAGTCGACCCCGACCAGGTTCTCCTGGAAGATGTTGTGGTCGAACATGTACTCGGCGGCCTCGCCGAGATTCACGATCCACTCGCCGAGGTGCGGCGGCTTCACCCCGTACGCCATGTTCTGCGTATAGCAGGAGCACGTGGCGTGGTTGTCGCCGCAGATTCCGCAGATCCGACTCGTGATGAAGTGGGCGTCGCGCGGGTCCTTGCCCTTCATGAAGACCGAATAGCCGCGGAAGATCGAGCTGGTGCTGCGGCACTCGGCTACGGTCTTCTGCTTGAAGTCGATCTTCGTGTAGATGCCCAGACTTCCGACGATCCGGGTGATGGGATCCCACGCCATCTCCACCAGTTCGTCCTTGCCCTGGCTGATCGCCGTCATGGGGCCGCCTCTTCTTCCGTGTCGGTGCGTTTCCGGCCGGGCCGGTTCATGAATACGCGGTCACCAGGTGCGCGTGGCCCCGGTCGTCAGTTTTTTGCCGCGCTTGCGCCACTTGGGCTCGCGGTCGAGCGTGTGCGTGGTGATGCCCCGGAGCCGTCGCATCGTCGAGCCGTACGGCTTCACTGAATTCGACGAGAGCCGAGCTCCCGGTGGCTCGTCCATGAACGGCATGAATTTGTCAGGGAATCCCGGCATGGTGCAGCCGATGCAGATTCCACCGACATTGGGGCAGCCGCCGATGCCGTTCATCCAGCCCCGCTTGGGCACATTGCATTTCACGGCGGGGCCCCAGCAGCCGAGTTTCACGATGCATTCGGGTGAGCCGTATTCCGTTGTGAAATCGCCCTGCTCGTAGTAGCCGGCCCGGTCGCATCCCTCGTGCACCGTGCTGCCGAACAGCCAGACCGGGCGCAGCGCCTCGTCGAGGGGAATCATCGGGGCCTGGTCGGTGGCCATGTAGAGCAGGTAGGTGAGTGTCTCCGAGAGGTTGTCCGGCTGGATGGGGCAACCCGGGACACACACGATCGGCACGCCGGCCCGGGACTTCCAGTCCCAGCCCAGGTAGTCCGGCACCCCCATCGCGCCGGTCGGATTGCCCGCCATGGCGTGGATGCCGCCGTACGTGGCACAGGTGCCGGCCGCCACGATCGCGGTGGCCTTGGGGGCCAGCCGGTCGAGCCATTCACTGGTGGTCACGGGTTGTCCGGTGGCCGGGTCGTTGCCGAAGCCGCACCAGTACCCCTCGTCGTGCAGCCGCTCGTTGGGGATCGACCCCTCGACGACCAGGACGAACGGGTCCAGTTCGCCGCGATCGGCCTTGAAGAACCACTCCATGAAGTCGTCGGCGCCCTTGTGCGGCCCGCTCTCGAAGTCGATGAGTGGCCAGTGCACGGCGATCTGCGGCAGCCCGGGCAGCGCGCCTAGCGCGATCTCCTCGATGCTGGGCTGCGTGGCGGCGGTCAGGGCGACGGAATCCCCGTCACAGCTCAGCCCCGCGTTGATCCACAGCACGTGGATGAGAGTGTTCTCCGCTTTTATCGCTGCTTCTGTCGGCATGGCCCGCTGCCTTCCGGTTTCGAACCGCTCGCTGTCGGACGTGAGGAATGTGGTCTCGGACGTGGGGATAGTGCTGCCACATGTGGTGAATGCGGCGTCACGCGAATTGTTACCATCTAGGAGCAGCCGCGATCTCCTGTCAACATAAGATTCTCCGGCGGGGAATCTCTTTCCTCTCGGTGGTCGCGTCCACGTGAGTGAATTCCGGAGAGTGAGGCGGAGCGAGGCGCTGATGCATGAATTGTCCATCACGCAGGGCATCGTCGAAGCGGTGTGCGAGCGCGCCGACGGAAGGCCGGTACGGGCCGTCAGGGTGAGGGTGGGGATACTGACCGCCGTGGTGCCCGAAGCGATGCGGTTCTGTTTCGACCTGACGACCGCGGGAACGGCCGCGGAGGACGCGCTCCTGGAGATCGATCACGTGCCCGGAAGGGCGCACTGCCGGGCGTGTGAGACCGACTTCCTCTTGAACGATCTTGTATTGCTGTGTCCGTGCGGCAGTTCCGACGTGGACGTCACGTCGGGCCGGGAGTTGCAGATCGTCTCTATGAGAGTGGGCTGACGGCATGTGCGGTACTTGCGGTTGTGCGGACGGTGGCGGCGAGAGCGGCGGAGGTACCCGGATCACCGGACTCACCCGACCGCACGCGCACCCGAACGGCGGCCACACTCAGGGCGGTCATGACGGACACGGTCATGACCACGAGACACGCGGCCATGACGGCCACGACGGGCACGGCCACGACGGCCACGACCACGGCGGGCACGGCCACGACGGCCACGACCACGGCGGGCACGGCCACGACGGCCACGACCACGGCGGGCACGGCCACGACGGGCACGGCCACGACCTCGCGCGGGGACCCGCGCCGCTCACCCCGTCGGCCGCCGCCGACGGGGCGACCGGGGGCGGCGGGACCGTCACGCCCGACGGGGAGACCGTCACGCTCGAACAGAGGGTGCTCGCCAAGAACGAGGACCTGGCCGCACGGAACCGTGTCTGGCTCGCCGAACGGGACATCGTGGCGGTGAACATGATGAGCTCACCCGGCGCGGGCAAGACCACCCTCCTCGAACGCACCGTCAGAGAGCTCACGGGCCGGGGTCGTTCGGTCGCGGTGATCGAGGGGGACCAGGAGACGACGCTCGACGCCGAGCGCATCGGGGCCGCGGGCGGTGACGTCGTACAGATCAATACCGGTGCGGGTTGTCACCTCGACGCGGAGATGACGCGGGACGCGCTCACGGCCCTCGCCCCGAGGCCCGGATCGCTGGTCCTCGTCGAGAACGTGGGAAACCTGGTCTGTCCCGCACTCTTCGACCTCGGGGAAGGCAGTCGGGCCGTGATCATCTCGGTCACGGAGGGGACGGACAAGCCGATCAAGTACCCCCATATGTTCGCGGTCGCGGACCTCGTGATCATCAACAAGATCGACCTGCTGCCGTACGTCGACTTCGACCCCGACCAGTGCGAGAAGTACGCCATGTCCGTCAACCCGGGCCTGCGGGTGCTCAGGGTCTCGGCGACCACGGGAGAGGGGATGCCGGACTGGTACGACTGGCTGGACGAGCGGCATCGTCAGGCAGTGCGCTGACCGGCCTCGGCCGGGCCCCGCTCTCGTGGTGGTCCGTTCTCATGAGCCTCGAAGCGAGGCGGACAGACGCTCCGTGATCTCCGGGACCCAGGCGGCGGACGACGCCGACGACCGGGTGTTCGCAGGCCCGCTCCGTGAGCAAGAGGTCCAGGGTCGAGCGGTTTCACCGCTCACCTTCACTTCCCCGCCGGCGCCGCCATGACGCGGGACAGTGTTCTTCCGTGTTGCTCGGTCATTCGTCGAGGTTCGACGCGGAACGGGAGCCGGGTTCGGAGGCAGAACTCCGGTACGGATCGGGGGCTTCCGCCGTGCGGTGCCCCGTTCACCTTCCGGCGGGCGGCGGAAGGTGAACGGGACGGCCGACGTCGCCGCCGCGGAGGGGCGGCTGTACGCGGTGCTCGGTGGGGCGGGGGCACGGGCGGCACCGGCGTCGCCGTGCGAACCCACCCTTGAGCTCGACCTTTCCCAAGGCGGCGCGAAGTCCCTTGCTGCGCAGGGTGGTCATGGCAAGACATCGGCAGGGCAACGGTCCCGTGAAGCGCGGGACACGCTCGGGCAACGGACGCGTGAGAGGAACTCGCCCCGTGTTGTCGGCGGTCGAGCCCATGTGGCACACCTGGAGGAGCCGACGGTCGGGGTCCCGACTCTTCGGCCGACGATTCGCGAAGGGCTGGACACATGGGAGACAGAGGCCCCCTCGCCGCAGGCGACGGGGACGGAGCGGGGCCCGGCCCGGCCGTCGCGGCAGAACCGCCGGTCATCAAGAGCGACGAGCCCGGCTCGTTCGCCCGGGGTGTCCTTGCCGGGCGCCACCCTGCCATCATCCGGCAGGTACGAGCGGCCTTCCCGTACGGACGCCGGCAGCACGAGGCCCTCGATGCCCTGCTGGACGAGATCACCGGTGGCGTCGTGGAGCCGCTCGGCCCCGAGGTCCACGACCGCGAGCAGTGGGCGGAGTGGGGGCGAGGGCACTTCGGGCGCTCCTGGTACGACGTCCCCTTCCTGTGGGCGGAGAGCTACTTCTACCGCAGGCTCCTCGGCGCGGTCGGGTACTTCGGCACCGGGCCGTGGCAGGGAGTCGACCCCTTCGCGCCGTTCAAACGGGCCGAACTGCGGGGCGAGGCGGTGGAGGAGGAACTGCGGGCCCTGGACGCGCTCGCGGACGCGTCGACCGACGAGAGGGCCACGGCCCTGCTCCGCGCCTCGCTCTGGGGCAACCGTGCGGATCTCGGCTTCCGCGTCTCGGCGGGGGAGCCGACGGCCGGTGCGGCCGCCGCGTCCGCGCTGGTCGCCGACGACAGCGCGTCGCTGTGGCAGCTCCTGCCTGCCGGAGGGTCTTCGACCACCGCCGTGGTGGCGGACAACGCGGGGCGCGAGCTGATCCCGGACCTGATCCTCGTCGACCACCTCCTCGAACACCGGCATGCCGAGCGGGTCGTGCTTCACGTCAAGCCCCACCCGTACTACGTATCCGACGCGATGACGGCGGACGTGGTCGACTGCCTCCGACGGCTCACCGAGGCGCCGGGCGAAGCCGGCCGGATCGGCGGCCGACTGTGGAGGGCCACGGCGACGGGACGTCTGGAGGTTCGCACCCACCCGTTCTTCTGTGCCCCTTTGCCGTACGAGGAGATGCCCGAAGACCTCCGCAAGCAGTTCGCGGACGTCACGCTCACCATCCTCAAGGGCGACCTCAACTACCGCCGCCTGGTGGGCGATCGACTGTGGGGCACAACCATGCCCTTCGCCGTCCGTACCGCGCACTTTCCGGGGGCCGTCGCGGCCTTGCGCACGCTGAAGTCCGACGTGATCGTCGGTCTGGATCAGGCGACCTCGGACACCCTCGAGCGCTCCGGTGCCGCGTGGCGTACGAGCGGCACGCACGCGCTGGTTCAGGTGCGCGGGTAACCGCTGTTCTCGTGACACCGGGGTGGCCGGTGTGCTGTCGGACGAATCCACCCTGGCCGGGGGCGTGCAACGCAAACCCCGCGGCCTCGGGAGCCGAATCCCCGTGACAGCACAGCCGGATCGCCTGCCCGAGCAGAGTGAGGAGAGCCCGTGCGGGGGGCGCACCCCGCAGAGTCGAGCCCCCGCCGACGACGCTGCACGGCCCGGAGCGTTGGTCACCCCATCGGGCCAGTCGTGCCGGTCTGCTCGCGCCGACACCCGACCGGCGGGACCGGCCCCGCGCGGCAACTGCCCGTACCGCGCAGAGGGGCGCCGACGGTGTCGGGCCCTGCCATCGAACTGCCACCCGCCGTGCGACGCCTGCCACATCCCCAGGCTCTCGGCTTCGCCCGACCAGGGGAGACCTCTGGCTCGCGGTGTTTTCGGAGGCGTCCTCGTACGGGACGTACGAGGACGCCTCCGCCTTGCGATCGCCCCGCCGGACGCCGCGCGGTCCGGCCTCCGGCCGACCGCCGGCACTTCGACGACAGGGCCTGGGAGTCCTTCGCCCGGAGTACTCCGGCAACGCGCGCCCGGGTCGTCTGAGGCAGCCTGATGAAGCCCGGCACGTGCCGTCGGTTTCGGGGAGCCGCGGGGCCGGGCCGGGAGGACGACGGTGAAGAGGCCGGTCCGAGGCATACCGGAGGGTACGGATGGTCACGAGACGCAGGGTTGTCCAGGCGGCGGTCGGAGGAATGGCCGCGCTCCTTCCGGCCGGTACCGCTCGTCCGAGGTTGTGGACGGCGTCCCGAGGGGACGTCCTCGATCCTCGGGAGGTGGGCAAGTACGTCGAGCCTCTCGTCGTCCCGCCCGTCATGCCGCCGATGCGTGGCGCCCTCGGTGCTCCGGTCGAGAACTACGTCATCGGCGTGCGGCAGTTCCGGCAGCAGGTGCTGCCACCCGGTCTGCCCGCGACAACAGTGTGGGGATACGGCTCCACCGGGCATCCGGGCACCTTCCACTACCCCGCTTTCACCATCGAGGCCCGGTCGGGAACGCCCGTGCGCGTGAGGTGGCGGAACCAGTTGCGGAGTCATGACGGCCGGTACCTGCCGCATCTGCTGCCCGTCGACCCCACACTGCACTGGGCGAACCCTCCGGGTGGATCCCGGGGCCGGGACGCGAGTCCGGTGTTTCGCTCGACGCCCGGACCGTACACCGGCCCCGTGCCGATCGTGACGCATCTGCACGGCGGGCTGAACACCGAGGAGAACGATGGCTACACCGAGGCCTGGTACCTTCCCGACGCGCTCGACGTTCCTGCGGGGTACGCCGAGGTCGGCTCCTTCTACGAGGAGTTCAAGGGAAAGTTCGAAGAGCGGTTCGGCGAGGTCTGGAATCGTGGCGAGGCCGTGTTCCAGTACGCCAATGAGGAGCGGGCCTCGACGTTCTGGTTCCACGATCACGCCCTGGGCGTCACACGCCTGAACGTCTACGCCGGGCTGGCCGGGTTCTACCTCCTGCGAGGAGGTCCCGCCGACCTTCCCGAAGGGGTGCTGCCCGGTCCCGCGCCCCGGCCCGGGGATCCGCCCGGGCGGAAGTACTACGAGATACCCGTCGTCGTCCAGGACCGCTCGTTCCATGTCGACGGCAGCCTCCACTACCCGGCCGGGCGCCGCGATTTCGACGGGTTCGGCGGACCCTACATCCCGGGCAGCGACATTCCCCCGATCTGGAATCCGGAGCTCTTCGGCAACACGATGGTGACCAACGGCAGAACCTGGCCGTTTCTCCGCGTCGAGCCCCGTCGGTACCGCTTCCGGCTCCTCAACGGGTGCAACTCGCGGTACCTGATCCTGAAGATCACCACCCACCCGCTCGCCCACAGGCCCGCGCGTGTCGCACTTCCGTTCTGGCAGATCGGCAGCGAAGGCGGCTTCCTCCCGGCGCCGGTCCAGCTCGACCAACTGCTCATCGCTCCCGCCGAACGCGCCGACGTCGTCGTCGACTTCACGTCCCTCACGGCCGGGACGGAGCTGTACCTCATCAACGAGGGGCCCGACGCGGCGTTCCAGGGCGGGAAGGCGGGGACCGATTTCTCCCCCGCGGACCCGGCCACCACCGGGCAGATCATGAAGTTTGTGACGGGGACACTCACGGCGCCGGACAGGACCGTGCCTCCCGGTCGGCTGTCGCTTCCGCCGTTCGAGCCGCTGGGGGAGGCGAGCCGTGTCCGGCGGCTCTCCCTCAGCGAGCAGAACTCCGCCTCGCTGCCGCACATCGGTCCCCGGCGGATGCTGCTCGGCACCCTGGACCGAAAGGGCGCCGCCGTGCCGATGCACTGGGGCGACCCCGTCACGGAGAACCCGGCACTGGGGGCGACCGAGGTATGGGAGATCCACAACTTCACGAAGGACGCCCACCCGATCCATGTCCACGAGGTGCAGTTCCAGGTCCTCGGCCGACAGACGGCCGGCCGCCCCGCGCAACCCGCCGAAGCGTGGGAGAGAGGCTTCAAGGACACGGTGATCGCCTACCCGGGCGGCGTCACGAGGCTGAAAGCGACGTTCGACCGGCCGGGCCGGTACGTCTGGCACTGCCACATGCTCGAACACGAGGACAACGAGATGATGCGCCCTTACACGATCGGATGACGGCGATGGCTCCGCTGTTCTCCGGTGCCTTCGCGTGTTCCGCCAGGACCGGCACGCCCCGGTCCTGGATCAGGTCGGGCGAAATGCAGGCGATGGCCGGGCGAGGCGGATCACTCGCGCGGCTCAAGGGCCGGCCGAGAGCCGGCCCCGGTCTCGGACACCTTCGCACGGCCGAAGGGCGGGCGGCCCGGCTCGTGGACGGCCCGAGCGCGGCCCACCGCGAGCGCGGAACATACCCCAGCCGCATATGACGTGGATCGCCGCCATCATCGGCCCGGTCCGCCCGCCCCTCACCGAGGGCGGCCACGGTCCGCCGGTGGTCCGCACCGAGGGCCGTGGGGTAGTTACGCCGCCCGACCTGCTCGGCGCATTCATGGACTGCTTTCAACCCCGGCGACGTTGTCGCTGGTCATCGCCGAGTCAGCCACGGCCTGGAGTCGCAACGAACGTTTCACGCTCCCGCTGACGGAGCAGCATGCGTCGGAATTGTCCACAATGTACTTACCTTTAAGTAACTCCGCAGAGGCGAGGACAGCGGGATGGGCGCATCCACCGATGACGCTTGGGGTCGGTCGTTCTCGTTCGACGACATCGCGACGGCCGTGCTCGACGACCGGGGCGTCGTGCTGCGCTGGTCGCGGGCGGCCGCAGACCTGCTGGAGCGCACGGCCGAGGAGGTCCGCGGCTCCTCGGTGTGCGACCTGCTCGCCGACCCCTCCGGCGGACGGTGCCAGGGCCGCCCCGGAGGCACCGGGATCCCGTCTACGGGCCGGGTGCCGCTCCGCAGCCGCTCCGGTCACCGGTTCGAGGTCGCCTTTCGGACGGTGCCGATGGAGGGCTCGTCGGAGTGCCTCGTCCTGGCCCTCCCCGCCAGGCATCTGGACATGTGGAATCAGGACACCGCCCTTGTGCGGGCACTGTTCGCCCAGAACCGGATCGAGGTCGGCATCCACGGTCCGGATCTGAGCACGGAGCGCAGCAACGCCGCCTCCAGGGCGTCCGGCGGGTCGTCCGGGCTCCTCGGGGGCCGACTGTGGGAGGTGCTCTCCCCGCAGAACGCGGACGAGGTCGAGTCGGCGCTGCGCCGAGTCCTGGACACCGGTGTGCCGTTGATCGGGTGGGAGCAGCGGGTGCGGGCCCCACGGGTGCCCGACAGACAGTGGTTCCTGTCCGCCTTCCGGCTGGAGGACGCGCAGGGGTGCCCGACAGGTGTCGCCACGATGCTCACGCCCACCACCGCCCGGCAGCGGGACCACCAACACCTGGACCTGCTCCATGAAGCGTCCGAGCGGATCGGCACGTCCCTGGACGTCCTCCGCACCTCCCAGGATCTGGCCGAGGTCCTCGTCCCGGCCTTCGGCGACATGGCCTGGGTGGAACTCGCGGACGCCATGTTCCAGGGCGACGAGCCGCCCAAGCTGGCCGGCGCCGGACTGTGGTACCTGCGCCGCGCCGCGATCGTTTCGGCCACCGGCCCCGTGCCGAGCAGCCTCCTGCAACCGGGGAAGCCGGTTCCCCCGCTGCCCGACCCGCCTGTTCTGCGGAAGCTGCGGTGCGGCGAGACCGTCCTGGCCTCCGTACAGGAGGCGAGGGAGCAATTGGGACCGGAACTGGCCCCGCTGTTCGTCCCCGAGCACGGCCACTCGGTCCTCTACGCCCCTCTGTTCGCGCGCGGTCTGCTGCTCGGCGCCGTGGTGGTCTGGCGAACCGACCACCCCGATCCCTTCGTCGAGGAGGACCGGAAGCTGCTGACGGAGATCGCCTCCCGTGCCGCGCTGAGTGTGGACAACGCCCGCCGGTACACCCGGGAGCACCGCGCGGCCGTGGCACTGCAACAGCGCCTGCTTCCCCGTGCCACCAGGGACATCCCCGCGGTCGAGGCGGCGGGCAGCTATGTGCCGGCGGGGGGCGGGGCCGGCATCGGCGGCGACTGGTTCGATGTGATCCCGCTGCCGTCGCTGCGTGTGGCGCTCGTGGTGGGAGACGTCATCGGTCACGGTCTGCACGCCACGGCGACCATGGGGCGGTTGCGTACGGCGGTGCAGACCCTCGCGGATCTCGAGCTGGAGCCCGATGAGCTGCTCACACACGTGGACGACCTGGTCCAGCAGCTCGCCGAGGAGGCAGGTCCCGCCCAGCGGGACGCCGTGGGCGCGACCTGCCTGTACGCGATGTACGACCCGGTCACCCGCCAGTGCGCGGTGGCCAGCGCCGGACATCCACCACCCGTACTCCTCCGCCCCGACGGCACGACCCGGGCGATCAAGATCGCCCCGGGCCCGCCACTCGGGGTGGGGGGCATGCCGTTCGAGGTCACGAACCTCAGGCTGGAGCCCGGCAGCGTCCTCGCCCTGTACACCGACGGGCTCGTGACCCTCGGCGGACAGGACATCGAGGACGGGGTGTCGCAGTTGGCGGACGGTCTCGCGGCGCTGTGCGACGGCGGCGGATCACCGTCCCTGGACGGGGTCGGCCGGTCCTTGCTCTCCCGGGCCGCCGAGGCCCCGTCCCGCGACGACGTGGCCCTGCTGCTCGCTCGTACCAGGGCGCTGCCGGAGGACTCGACAGCCGTCTGGCAGTTCCCCGCCGATCCCGCCATCGTGACCGAGGCCCGGGAAGCCGTCACCGGGCAACTGGCTTCCTGGGGCCTGGACCACCTGGCCTTCACCACCGAACTCGTCGTCAGCGAACTGGTCACCAACGCCATTCGCTACGCGGGCGGCCCGGTCGCCCTCCGGCTCATCCGCGACAGCGTGCTGATCTGCGAGGTTTCCGACCCCAGCAACACCCAGCCACGGCTGTGCCGGGCCCGCTGGACCGACGAGGGCGGCCGCGGCCTGTACCTCGTGGCCCAGCTGACCACCCGCTGGGGCAGCCGCTACGGTCAGCGCGGCAAGACCATCTGGACCGAGCAGTCCCTCGTCCCGGCCGCGGAATAGCGGGCGCGACGTGTACGCGGCCGTGAGTCGCGCCGGGGAGAAGCCCCGCGAGCGGTCGGGGCGCCGACGGGAGAAGGCCGCCGACCCGGCACGCCTCGCAAGGGCGGCGGGCTCCGGCGGCGATCACGTATCCGTTCCACCACGACAACTCGGTGACCGACACGGGGGTCGGCGGATCGTCAGCCGTTGCGGCTCACCGGCGCGGAACCGGTGGGATAGTTGGTGCCGGTCTCCACGGAGTTGGGGATCTCGCGGCTGCGCTGGCTGTCGCAGTACACGACGTTCCAGTGCAGATGCGGGCCCGACACGTTCCCCGTGGCGCCGGAGGTGCCGATCTGCTGGCCCTGGGCCACCCGGTTACCCCTGTCGATGATCGTCGAGCTCAGGTGGGCGTACTGGGTGCACCGGTTGTTGCCGTGGTCGATCAGTGCCATGATGCCGCCGGCGCCGTTCCAGCCCTCGAAGTAGACGGTGCCCGCGGCCGAGGCCACGATGGGGGTGCCGGTGGGGGTGGCGAAGTCGACGGCGTGCCGGTTGTAGTCGTCGTTGTGCGAGTAGCCCGAACCCGGGGTCTGGGTCACGGTGTACGCCCGGCCGGCCGAGTAGGGCAGCTTGAACGGCGCGCCGCCGGAACAGGGAGGCACCACCGGGTTGTTGGAGCCGGTCTCCAGGAAGCCGTCGCTGACCCAGCCGCCGCTCGACACCTTGTTCCAGATGTTGGTGGCACCGCCGATGCCCTGCACGCTGTCGCCCCGGCCGTAGCAAGTGATCGTCACCTTGCTGCCGTTGGCGAGGCTGCCGACCACCTGGGCACCGAGGCGCGGCTCGGACCGTACGTTGAGCGGCAGACCACTGGGGACGGACACCCTCACCACGGTGTCGGCCTGTGCCGATCCGACCGGGACCATGACCGCCAGTCCGGCGAGGGAGAGGGCCAGCACGGCCCGGACACTGCGACGCATCGTTGACTCCGAAAGCGGGGAGGGCAAGAGGACAGGCCAGATCTTGTCATGTCTGCGGCGATTGCAATACCTGTCGGTACGACTTCGAGGGCGACGGTTGCGAAGCGGCAACTCCCTTTCATATGGCCCTGGTTGACTCCGCCTCCACCGCGAGAGGGCGAGCCCCTCGCGCGGGGCGCGAGGGTCCGTGCGAAGTCGCGCGAATGCCGTACGGCCCTCATTTCCCCGAAGGCCTCCTGATTCGGCGTCACCACTCCACAGAACACGGTCTCGCACACTTGGGCCGTGTCGTCGGTGTTCGAGGTCCGGTACGCAGATCACCGAGTACGGCGGGCCGGTAGGCGCAGGGTGCTGGTCCTCGCACCGCCCGTAGGCGTGACACAAGGTCCGCTGTGGCGAGGGCCCGCCGCAGCCCTGCCGATGACGAACTCGCTTATGGGCAGGGCGTCGTGGCCTTTACCGAGCCCGCGACGATGCTCGCCCGATGACGACAGTCCCAGCAGCGACCGTGCGGAACTATCGGTATACCGTACCGAACTACCGGTATGCCGAGTTCGTCATTCCGGCACGATCTTGCCCAAAGCCCTTCTAAGATCGCTCGCGAGGCGGTTCTCCGCATCTCTATGTACTCCCTCACGAGCAGGGCATCAGGCCCTTCCGAACGCTGAGAGCAGGGGATGAGATCTAAGAATGAACAAGTGAAGGGAGCCGCGCCCGAGCCGCGTCGGCGGCGGCCGGGCATGCTCGGCCGCCGCACCGTTGGCTGTCTGGCCGTGCTCGCCTTGGGAATCGGTAGTGGCTCGTTAGCCGTGGCGCCTGCGGCGTACTCGCAGGCGGGCGACGGATCGGTGACGGTCCGGGTGATCCGGGCCGTGGACACCAGCGGCGTATGGAAGCCCGCGCTGGAACCGGGCATCGCGGGCGTCAAGGTGACCCTCACCGACGACGACGGGGTGGGCACCGAGGGGGTCACGGCGGCCGACGGCACCGTGACACTCACTCCGGCGGCGGGCGAGGCCACCAGCGGCAAGTACCGGGTTCAGGTGGTGAATCCGAAACCGGGTGTGCTGTTCCCGGCCTTCGCCTCGCGCCAGGGTCTGGACGGTGCGCCCAACCAGTTGAGCAGCAACGAGGAGTTCGTCGACCTCTCCGGTGGGAAGGACGTGGCGTACACCACCGGGCTGTGGAGTCCGGGTGACTACTGCCAGAAGAACGCACCGCTGATGACGACCTGTCAGCCCACCACGCGCGAGGGCGGGAACCAGCGCACGCTGGTCTCCTTCCCGTACGACGCGCGCGGCCAGGACGGCGTCGACGTCAACGTCACGAACATCGCCACCAACGCCGAGACCGGCACGCTGTTCGGCATCGCGTGGAACAAGGCCGACAAGCGGGTGTTCTCCTCGGCGGTGGCCAAGCGCACCACGGACTACGGTCCGGGCGGCGCCGGGGGCATCTACGTGACCGACCCCGCGCGGAAGAAGACCTCCCTGTTCACCGTCGTCCCGGACGCGGGGACGACGGCCCACGGCCCGGGTACCGACGACGCGTTCCTCGCCGTGCCCGGCAAGGAGAGTCTGGGCGGCATCAAGATCACGGATGACGGCAAGGACCTGTTCGTCGTCAACCTCAACAACCGCAAGCTCTACCGCTACGACGCCACCGTGCCCACCGCCGCGGCGCCGAAGGCCGTCCACGCGATCCCGGACCCGGGCTGCCCGGCGGCCGGGGACTGGCGCCCCTTCGGCCTGGGCATGCAGGACGGCACCGGCTACCTGGGCGGGGTCTGCTCGGGCGAGTCCACCGGGAAGGTCTCGGACCTGCGCGCGGTGGTTCTGCCCTTCGACCTCGCCACCGGCGCCTTCCAGAAGGCCGTGCTGAACCAGCCGCTGGACTACCCGCGCCAGTCCACGGTCGGCGGTGGCCCATGCGACGGCGCGGGCTGGTTCCCGTGGACGAACACCTACCCGGTCTCGCAGAACGGCCGTCCGTGCGGCGCCTCTACCATCGCCAACCCCGAACCGGAGTTGGGCGAGATCGCCTTCGAGACCGACGGAACGATGCTGCTGGCCTTCCGCGACCGCTTCGGCGACCGCGCACCGGCCGGCCCCACGCCCGGCTCCGCCGCCGTCGTCATGTCGGGCGGTGACCTGAACAAGGCCTGCCCGGCGAACGACATGTATGTGATGGACACCAACAACGGCTGCGGGCTGTCCCCTCGGGGCACCCGGTTCTTCGACACCAGCTGGGGTGGTCACCGCAACACGGCGTTCGCCGGCATGGC
Source organism: Streptomyces sp. NPDC001750 (assembly GCF_042892615.1). Lineage (NCBI taxonomy): Bacteria > Bacillati > Actinomycetota > Actinomycetes > Kitasatosporales > Streptomycetaceae > Streptomyces > Streptomyces sp. NPDC001750. The sequence continues at coordinate 139,438 of NZ_JBIAUE010000008.1, forward strand.
GCTCTCCAAGGCCGAGAACACCATCGCGACCTCCGCTTTCGACCCCAACCACACCGCCCTCGGGTACGGCACATCGTTCCTCCAGCGTGACGGCAAGCAGGACCCGAAGTTCGGCCTGCGGCTCAACCCGCCGGGGACCGTGGCCCCGTTCGGCAAGGGCGCCTCGATGGGCGACCTGGAGGTGCTCTGCGACCAGGCCCCGCTCCAGATCGGCAACCGGGTCTGGTACGACCCCGAGCGCAAGGGCATCCAGAACCCGGGCCAGCGCCCGGTCGTGGGCGCGACCGTCAACCTGTACGACGAGTCGGGCAAGCTCGTGGGGACGACCAGGACGACGGCGCGCGGCGAGTACTACTTCGACGACTCCAATGTCACCGGCGGCCTCCACCCGAGGACCAAGTACACCATCCGCCTCGACAATCCGGCCGACTACGCCAAGGACGGGCCGCTGCACCAGTGGGTGCCCACGGACGCGGATGTGGGCGACAACCACTTCATCGACTCCAAGGGCATCGTCCCGCGCGACGCGAAGTTCCCGGAGCGGGCGCTGACCACGGGCGGGCCGGGGGAGAACGACCACACCTACGACTTCGGCTTCCGACAACAGGAGGGAGTGCTGCGCCTGGTCAAGCACGACCAGGACGGCAAGCCGCTGGCCCGGGCGAAGTTCCAGCTGTGGAAGGAGACGAACGGCTCCGACGACTTGCAGACCACCGGGGCGGAACCGGACACGCGGGTCGGCAAGCCCTGCACGACCGGGACCGACGGAGTCTGTCAGGGCACCGGCGCACCGGGCACGTACTACTGGCAGGAAGTCAGCCCGCCCGCAGGGTACGCCGCACCCGACGTGGCGGTGTTCGGGCCGCTGGTGCTGACCACCGACAATCTCGACGCCGGGGTCTCGGTGACAGCGGTCAACCACCGGCTGCCCGGCACCACCCCGACGCCGACACCGACGACACCGGTACCGGGCAAACCGGGTTCACCGGGGGCGCCGGGGGCGCCGGGCGCACCGGGTGAACCGGGTCCACCGGGCCACGCACCCAACTCGGGTCTGGCAGCCACCGGCATGAGCCAAATGGTTCCGCTGGCCCTGGCCGGCTGTGCCGCGCTCACCGTCCTCGGTGCGGCGCTGGTCGTCCTGGTGCGCAGGCGAAGGGCGCAGTACAGCTAGTGCCGCATCAGGCAACGTTCGCCCCGGCGCGACGCCCGGCACGCCCTCTCGCCGCACCGGCCGAAAACCCGAGTACGTCCAGTACGAGGGCTTCCGACCGGCACACCGAGAGCACGCACCGGACGACGCGCGGCGCGGCCTCCGGCCGAACGACGGCAGTTGGAAGACAGGGCCTGGACCCCGAGAGGGGCAGCCGGTACCGGTGACCCTCCGGGCCGGATCGGGCGGGTTCGCGGACCAGCGGTTCGCGAGCCCGCCCTCCTGTGTGACCGACCGACGAGAGAAAGCGACTGCATGGCTCGGAAGAGGAAGACCAGCGGCCGTACGCCGCGTCGGACCCGCTGGTTCAGAACACTGATCGCGCTCGCGGTGTGCGGCGCCGCGGCGGGCGGCCTGGCCGCCTACCGGAGCCTCTCCGACGGCACCACCGAGCGGCCGGTGACGATGGAGGAGGCGTCCAGGCTGGCGCTGTCGCGGCTGAACCTGTACCAGGCCAGTCCCGTGGCGGTGACCCTCACCGCCACCGAGGGCGGCGGAGTGGTGGTGCGGGTCAAGGGGGTCGTGGACTACCGGACCCACAGGGCCGTGGGGAGTTATCAGGTCACCGGTTCCACCGGGACCTCCGGATCCGCCGGGCCCGCGGCCGGGCGGCTCGACCACGGCCTGATCGTCTGGGACAGCGGCGGCCTCGGCCTGGCCCCCGCGCGGGAGGGCGACAAAAGCCCGCCCTGGCAGCAGGCCGAGCACATCCCGCGCTCGGGCTGGTCCACGCGCTCCTACACGACCGATCCCCTGGACGCCGGGCTCCGGTTGCTGGTCGCGCTCGGCGCGGACCGTCCCGACAACCCGCTGCTGCTCGCGCAGTCCGGAGCTCGCTGGCTGGAGCGCGAGCGCATCGACGGCCGCAGCTACGACCGGTTCGCCGGGCCACGCGCCCAGGGCGCCACGCCCGGAGCGGGGCCGGACGGCGAACGGTCTCCGCTGACGTACTGGGTCGACGCCGACGGCGGCCTGCGGCGGGTGACGATGCGGATCTCGGGCCTGGGAACGCCGACCACCGTGGAGTTCTCCGGACGCGACGGCCGCGCGAAGCTCCCCGAGACGCCGTGGAACACCGGCTGACATCTCCGTGCCCACGAGCTTCGGCTTCCGCGGCTGCCGGCGGCCCTCCTCGACCCACCCTCCGGGGCGGCATGGCGAAGCGGGCACCGAGTCCGCCGGGACACCGTTCTCAGTTCGAGTGCGGCACGGTGTCCACATTCTTCGGCAGCGGGTACGCGGCCGCGTCGACCGCCCCCGGCAGGCCGGTGGCCGGGCTGCCCGGGGCTGTCGGGTCCGGCATGGACGGCTGGGCGGGCGGGGCCGGCACCTGGCTGAACGGGATGCCGGGCGGCGCCTGCACCGGCGCCGTGCGGCCGGTGGGCAGCCCGCCCCGGCCGCGGCTGCCGCAGCCCGCGCGACGCTCCAGGCGGTCCGGGCTCTGAGTGGCCGGCCGGTTGCCCGCGAAACAGTTGCCGGGATCGACCGAGGCCAGCACGAGGTCGACGCCGTTGCCGGTGGCGCGGTTGTCCTCGACACGATTGCCGCTAGCCGGATGCCCCGGCGGGTCGGTGACGACCACTCCGGCCGCCCGATTGCCCTGAACCAGGTTGCGTTGTACGCGGTTCCCGGTGCCACCGCCGATGCCGATGCCGATGCCGAAGCCCCCGTCCGCCTGCTGGGGCGTGTCGGCGGCGTTGTTGTCGGCGACCACATTGCCCGCGATCACCGCGCCGCGCTGCGGGGCGAGGGCCTCCAGGTCATTGGAGTTGACCGTGACGCCGACCCGGTTGCGGGCGACGAGATTGCCCAGCACCGACAGGTCGTCCGAGGCATTGGTCATTTCGATGCCGACCGCGTTGCGCTCCACCGTGTTGCCGCGGACGACGGTGTTGCAGGGCTTGCACTGGCCGACGTAGATACCCGAGTCGGCGTGTCCGGAGGCGTAGGAGTCCTCGATCACGCCGTCGCGCGCGTCAAAGGCGTAGATGCCGTACAGGCCGTTGTTGTACGCCGTCACCCGGGTCGCGCGGAAGCCCCGGACGGCGGGGAAGCGGGAGGTGTCCAGCGGGTCGTAGGCGGAGCCGCCGGCGCCGCGCCGTTGCAACCGCTCGTCGGTGACGCCGGTGAACAGCACGCCGTTGGCGAGGTAGCCGTGCACGGTGAGGTTCTCGACCACCGAGCCGGCGCCGGTCACGGTGATGCCGTTGGCCAGACGCACACCGCCGTCGAAGACCACCTTGTTGCGGTCCGTTCCGCGCAGCACCACGCGGGGCTTGGTGACGCGCACGCTCTCCCGGTACACACCCGGGCCGACCAGTACCGTCTCGCCCTCACGAGCGACGTCCACCGCCTGCTGCACCGAGGGGAAGTCCTGCGGAACGCGCAGCACGCTCCCCGCCGGATGCCGCGCATCGGCGGACGTCGACCCCGTATCGGAGCATCCGGTGGCCGCCATCGCGACCGAGGCGACCAGCACCGACAGACGCAGTGCCGCCCGGGACACCGCCGACGGGACAGCCCAACGCATCAACAGGCCTTCTGCAGACAGGATTTGCATGGCAGTTGTTTTATCGTCTCCAATAGGCGTATGCCCACCGAACAGGGAAATGCGCAGGATTCATCCCGGCCCGCGGCAACCCGTTTCGGGCGGCGCCGGGCACTGCTCGCCGGCGGAGCGGTGCTCGCCGCCGGGATCGGTGCGGCGGCCGACGAACTGGCGAGGGGGGACCGGACAGCCGACCGTGCCACCCCCGGCGCCCCGCCGACCGAGAGCGCGATTCCCTTCCACGGCGCCCGACAGGCGGGCGTCATGGCGCCCCAGCAACCGGCGACACACCTGCTCTCCTTCGACCTCCCGCGGACCTCCGCCGCGACCGACCGGAAGACCCTGCGAGGCGTCCTCGGCGCGCTGACCCGCACGCTCGCCGCCGCAGCCTCCGACACCCCGCCGGACCCGCGACTCCAGGACGGCGGCGCGTCCCGGCTCACCTCCCTGGTCGGCATCGGCCCCGCCCTCGCCGCCCGGCTCGGCCTCAACGTCCCTTCCTCGTTCGGCGAGTTGCCGGCCTTCCCCGGCGACCGTCTCGACCCGCACCGCAGCGACGGCGATCTCCTGGTCCAACTGTGCGCGGCGGACCGCTGGACCCTCACCGTCGTCGCCGAGCTCGCCGACCGGGCCGCGCACACGGCCGGCGCCGTACCACGCTGGACCCAGTCCGGCTTCATGCCCCACACGGCCCCGGGCATCACCCCGCGCAACCTGTTCGGCTCCAAGGACGGCACCGCCAACCCCGATCACGCGGCGGCCGAGCAGTGGGTCTGGGGCCCGTCCGGAGCCCACCGCGACGGCACCGTTCTGGTCTACCGCAGGATCCGCATGGATGTGACCGGCTTCGCGGCCCTCCCCGAGAACCAGCAGGACCAGGTGATCGGCCGCCGCGCCCGCGACGGCGTCCCGCTCAGCGGTACCGCAGAGCACGACGAGCCGGACATCTTCGCCAAGAACCCCGACGGTTCCTACGTCATCCCCGCCACCGCCCATGTGCGTCTCGCCAGCCCCCGCTTCGACGGCGGCGCCCGTATGCTCCGCCGCAGCTACAGCTACGACGACGGCCCGACCGACCGCGGCCTGCTCTTCTGCGCCTTCATGCGCGACCCCGCCCAGTTCACCCGCGTCCAGAACCGTCTGGCCGCCCGCGACGCCCTCAACCCCTTCCTCCAGCACCGGGCCTCGGCCGTGGCCTACGTCCTGCCCGGCGCCGCACCCGCCGGGATTCTCGGCGAACAGCTCTGGACATGAGGTCCGTCTCGCTTCCTCCGTCCCACCGAAACGCGCGCATCCCGGTCCCACTGGTGGGAGTGTTCACCGGAACTGCGAACGGCTCATCCGGCTGCTCGCCACAGAACGCACGCTCCGGCAACCGCCGCGCTCGGCAGCGGTCACCGGAGTCCCGAAAGAGCGAGCGGTACGGTGGCGGCATCGGCCGACAGCCGGCGGAGCCGTCACCGACCGCCTCACCGGGTGGTGTCGGACGTCACCGAGGGCAGGTACCGCGGTGCCCGCCAGGCGTCCAGCCGCTGCTCCACCGCCGCCCCCAGTGACAGCAGACCGGCGTCCTGGTGGTCGCCGGCCATCAGGAGCAGGCCGACCGGCAACTCGCCGACGAACCCGGCGGGGACGGACAGCGAGGGGTACCCGGCGACGGCGGCCGGGGTGGAGGACGGGATCACGTCGTTGTCGCCCCGCGCGCAGTCGGTCGTCCAGGCGGGCGGGTTCGCCGGGGAGGCGATGGCGTCCAGGTCGTGGGCGGCCATGGTCTCGTCGATGGACCGCCGGGACAGGTCCTTCAGCTCGGCGCGCATCGCCCGGTGGCGCGGATCCGTGGTCGGCGGCGCGACCAGGGCCTGCTCGAACAACTCCTGGCCGGCGAAGCAGGTCCGTTCGGCCGGGTGCGTGCGGTTGAACTCGATCAGCTCGGCAAGGTCGTGAGGTCCGTTGCGGGTGGCCAGGTAGGTGCCGATGTCCCGGCGGAACTCGCTCAGCAGGGCCGGGAACTCGAGTTCGGCGAGCCTGTCCTGGTACGGGGGCGTCACCTCGACGACCTGGGCCCCGGCGGCACGCAGTCGTGCCGCGGTCCGGGTCATCAGGGCGTCCACCTCGGCGCCGAGCGAGGGGAGCCGCCACAGGCCGATCCGCTTGCCGCGCAGGCCGTCGGGGCGCGTGGCCGCGTCCGTGGGGCCGAAGGCACCGTCGGCGCCCGCGGCGTCGTGACCGCTGAGCACCGAGAGGGTGATCGCGGTGTCGATGACGTTGCGTGCCATGGGGCCGGCCGTGTCCTGCTCGGCGGAGATCGGGACGACGCCGGACCGGCTGACCAGTCCGAGGCTGGGCTTGTGGCCGACGACCCCGTTCATCCCGGCCGGGCACACGATGGAGCCGTCGGTCTCGGTGCCGATCGCCACCTGCGCCAATGACGCGGCGAGTGCGGCGGCCGAACCGGAGGACGAGCCGCACGGATTCCGGTCCAGGACGTACGGGTTGTTCGTTTGCCCGCCCACCGCCGACCAGCCCGACGTCGGCTTCGCCGCGCGGAAGTTGGCCCATTCGGAGAGGTTGGCCTTGCCGAGGATCACCGCGCCTGCCGCGCGCAGCCTTCCGACCAGGTCCGCGTCCGTGGCCGGCGGACTTCCGGCCAGTGCCAGGGACCCGGCCGTCGTCGGCATGTCGCGGGTGTTCACATTGTCCTTCAGCAGGACGGGGATGCCGTCGAGCGGGCCGCGGACCTTCCCGAGGCGATGCCTGACATCGCTGGCGGCAGCCTGGCGCAGGGCCGTCGGGCTGGTGCGCAGCACCGCGTTGATCTTCGGGTCGACGGCCTTGATCCGCCGCAGGTACGACAGGGTCAGCTCCGAGGAGGTCAGGGACCCGCGCTTCATGCGCGCCTGTAATTCGGGGATCGTCACCGTCTCCAGGTCCACTCCGCGCAGGAGCGTCGACTCGGTGGGGGACGAGGGGCCGTCGGCACCGGAGTCCGCGGCCACCGCACGCTGCCCCGGCACGCCCGCCACCAGAAGGGGCGCCACGGTCAGGGCCGCGGTCAGTGCCGCGATGCTTCTCTTCTTCATGCGGGACAGCCCACTCCAGGAGGATCGCCGGGCACAAGAGACTTCTGCGCCTCCCTGCACCGTCGACCGTCGTGGCGCGCGCGGCGAAGGGCACCGGTCGTGAGGACGGCCGGCGCGGGGTGCGTGGGACGGAGCTGTTCCGCACCCGCACCCCTGCCTCTCCGGAACGTCCTCAGACCCGGCCGCCGAGCCATCGATGGATGGCGAGTGCGGTGGTACGGGCGTGTTCCTCCAGCACGGTGAAGTGGTCCCCGGGCACGGGGACCTCGGCGTGCGGCAGGCTCCAGCCCGGCGCGGACTCGGTGCCGGGCAGAGGGTCCCGGGCCCGTACGTACAGGGTGGGACAGGCGAGCGGCGCGGGCTTCCAGTCGTTGAAGAGCTCGAAGTACCGGGCCATGGCGGTGAGCCGGTCGGGCTCCGCGGAGGCGAATTCCGCCGCCCGGCGCAGCATGTCCGACGTCATCGCCGAGTGCGCCCGCCCCCGGTCGGCGTGGACGGGGGGATAGGTGTCCACGAGGACCACGGCCGCCGGGGCGGCGCCCCCGGACTCCAGACGTTCGGCCACGGCATGGGCCACCCAGCCACCTGCCGACCGCCCCAGCAGGACCGGGCGGCCTTCGGCCGAGGCTGCGCGGACGGCGGCGGCCTGGGCTGTGACGAGGGCGTCGAGTGTGGCGGGCAGAGCCTCCCGGGGTTCGAATCCCGGGTGCCGCAGCGCGGAAACCGGCCGCAGCCCCCGCAGCCCGGCACCGGGGCGCGCGTACTCCTGCGGTCCGGAGAGCGCGCTGAGCGCGGGGGAGCAGAGCAGCCGCACCCCCGCGCCGCCCGCCGCCCGCATGACGGGTTCGAGCGTCGCACCGGGCGCTCCGGTCCCGTCGAAGACCGGGCGCAGGCGCGCGGCGATGGTGAGGAGCGCCATGCCGTCCCAGTTCTGTCCCCGGGCACACGCCGTACGGAAGAGCGCGCCCAGGGAGTCCGCAGCTCCCTCGGCGTGTGGTGCGTCGACGGCCTGCGCCCGGACGCCCGGCCGAGCGTCCGCCTGCGGATCGCCCCCCGCGCCGTCGCCCGGCGGTCGATTCCGGGCGCCCGCAGGCGGTGCCGGGCCGTCGGACGCGGCGCCTACAGCGAGTGCCTCGGCGGCATACCGCCGCATCAGCTCGGCGGCGAGCTCGCGCGGCGTAGGGAAGTCGAACAGCAGGGCACGCGCGATCACCGGGTAGTCGCGCCGCCGCCTCGAAGCGCTGCCGAGACGAGTCCTCCCGTCGCGCTTCCTGGGGGAACCTGTTCACCCGCAGGGCTGATCCGGGCCCGGTCCGCGCCGGGAACCGGGGGGAGGGGCGCCGACTATCGGGACGGCCGCCCGGGGCGCCCGGAGTGCCACGAGGGTCCTGCGCGGTCGGTACGAACGGGAGGTCGTGGCCGGTCGACGAAGAGATGGGGAGAGGTGCCGATGACGGACCACGGGCAGCAGTTCGGGCGGGAGGAGTTCCTCCGGTACGGCCGGGACTCGCAGCAGCTGCGGGAGCGAGAGCTCGCCTCCCCGGGCGGGCCGCTGCCGGGAGTGGTGCTCGACGTGCCGGAGCACCGCGGCGGCGGGGCCGGGCACGTGCGGCCGGGGACCGGCGGTCCGGTCGGCGGCATCGACCGGGCCTCAGCCGCAGCCGCCGCCGAGGACGCGGTGAGTCCCGATCCGGGGCCGGTGGTGGACTCCGGCGGCAGCGGCGCGGAGATCGGGGTCCACCGGCGGCCTTCCACCGGGCGGCACCACCGGCTGCGGCGGGTGAGGGTAGGACCACGGCTCGGCACGCAGGAGGCCAGCGGTCCGCACGACGGCGAGGCGAGCCGCCCGCAGGACCGGGCGCAGAGGTACGCGCACCCGTGGAGGACGACGCGTCGGGGCGGGCCGGTCGACATGGAGCACTTCCCGCGGCGGTCGGCGCGGCCGGAGACCGGGCTCACCGAGTCCGTCCCCTGCCCCGAGCCCGGGGTACCCGGCGGGATCGCGGAGAAGGCCCGCCGTCCGTGCGGGAGCCCTCCCCGGGATGTCGCCGAAGCCCCGGACGTCGCCGAAGCGATCGGCCTGCGGAGATCCGGCGGATCGTCCGGAGGCCGGGGCTGATGGCGGTCGCGGATGTCTGGGTGGAACTGCGCAGCGAGGCTCTCGGCGTACGGCTGGTGCGGGCCGACACCATCGTGCAGGTGTGGTGGGACGCGAAGCAGCCTTCGTTCCTGAACGTGACCCTCAGCAGCCCGGAGGTGATCCGCCAGGACGTGCGGGCCGGGCTCCCTGCCCACGGCATCGCGGAGGGGGAGGCCTCGGACCGCTGCGAAGAGCTGGTGCAGCGCATCGCCCGGGCCGCGCACGCGGGCGGCGGCCACCTGGTCTGGATGAGGCGCGACGAGGGGGCCAGGGGGGCCCGGTGGACACACCGGCCCCTCGTCGAGGCTCGGCACGCCTTCTGACGGTCGTCGGGCACCTGTCGGCCCCGACCCCTCGGGGCGCCCCAGGCGTCGAGCTCGCCCGGCCGGATGGGCACGGGCCGTCGGATGGGCACGGGCCGTCACATGGGCAGGGGCCGGAATCAGAGCTGAACGGGGAGGTGCCGAGGACCGCGAAGCATGGCGTTCTGCCGGTAGGGAGGCGGGTCCTGGACCAGACGCGCCGCGCCCAGGTGGGGAAGCAGCGCGCCGAGTGCGGCCTGGGCCTCGATACGGGCCAGGGGACCGCCGTAGCACAGGTGAATGCCGCTGCCGAAGCCGAGATGCTGGTTGTCCGGGCGCGTGGGGTCGAACCGGTCGGGCTCGTGGAACCTCATGGGATCGCGGTTGCCCGAGGCCAGGGCGAGGACGACGGACGCGCCTTTGGGGATCGTGGTGCCGGCGACGTCGATGTCGGAGTGAGGGATGCGTTCGCGCATGTGGACGGGGGGTTCGTAGCGCAGCAGTTCCTCCACGGTTCCCGGCAGCAGGCCGGGGTCGCGGCGCAGGTGCTCGAGGTGCTCGGGCAGGCGCAGCAGGGTGAGTACCCCGTTGGTGATCAGGTTGACGGTGGTCTCGTGTCCGGCGATGAGGAGCAGTACGGCCGTTTCCGCGAGTTCTTCCTGGGTGAGTCGCAGCTCGGGATCCGGCTCGTTGACGAAGGCGGAGAGCATGTCGTCGCCCGGACCGCCGCGGCGCTGTTCGGCGAGGCCGACCAGGTATCCGCCCATCTCGATCCGTGCCTGCTCGCCGGCCTTGTCCGCCTCGGTGGTGTCCTGGCCGGGCCGGACATCGGCTGCTGTGACCAGAGCATCGGACCACGCCCGGAACAACGGCTCGTCCTCGCGGGGGACGCCGAGGAGACGGCAGATCACTGTGACGGGCAGCGGGTAGGCGAAGTCGTCGACGACATCGATCTGCCGTCCTGCCTCGAAGGACGCCACCAGGTCCTGGGTGAGCCGGTCGATCTCGCCGCGCATGGCGTCGACCCGGCCCGGGCTGTGCGGCGGCCCGAAGGGCCGCATGGCCAGCGTGCGCAGCCGGTGGTGCTCCGGGTCGTCGAGCCGCAGGAACGGCGGCTTGTGTGTCACTTCGCCACGGGTACGGGGGTCGACGCTCATGCGTGGGTCGTGAAGCAGCGCGGCGACCTCGTGGTAGGTGCCGATCAGGTAGCTGTCGTCCGCCTGCCGTACGACGGGACCGGCCGCGCGGAGTTCCGCATACAGCGGGTAGGGGTCGGGGCGGCTGGCGTAGTCGGTTATCCGGGCCAGCAGAGTCTCGGAGGCCATGGTGGCTCCTCGTCAGGGGACTGGACGGGGTCAGCGCGGGGGCCGCAGCACGGTCAGTCGGCGGTCGGGCAGGTATCCGGTGAGCGCCACGGTGGGGCCGTGGGACAACCCCTTCGGGTCCGGTACGTCGGACGGAATCGGGACGTCGGCCGCGAGCGCACGGTCCAGCGCCCCGGGCGGGGGCGGGAACGGGGCCGCGGTCTCGATCAGGTACCGGTAGTAGTCGAGCGACTTGGCCATGTCGACGGTGACCGCGGCGGTGACCCGCCCCTGGTAGCCGTAGACCATCGCCAGACGACGCGCCTCCAGGGAGCCCTGCGCGATGACCACGTGGTCGGAGAAGGTCGGTACGCCCACGGACTTGATGTTGAGCCCGAACTGGGTCGACCAGAATGTCGGGATGGCCAGGTGCGGGCGCTGCCTGGGCCCCGGGTTGATCATGTTGTGGGCCGCCACTTCGGCCTGCTCGACCGCGTTGCCCCAGTGCTCCAGGGAGAGCATCTGATAGCCGAAGAGCGGGTGGGGGAAGCGGGAGACGTCGCCGGCCACGAAGATGTCGTCGGTGACGATGCCGTACATGTTGAAGGCGCGGCACCCGGCGTCGCAGGCGATCCCGCGCGGGCCCGCCGCCAGTCCGGAGTCGGCCAGCCATTCGACGTTGCGTACCGCCCCCAGCGCCACGACACACACGTCCGCCTCGACACGCGTGCCGTCGGACAGGTCCGCGCCGGTGAAGCCGCCGTTCCCGCGCAGGGCGGTGACGGTGACCCCGCAGCGCAGGTCCACGCCGTGGTTGCGCTGCATGACGGCCGCGAGTTTCGACAGGGTGCCACCGAGTGCGCCCACCAGCGGGGCGGCGCCGCGTTCGGCGACCGTGACGTCCAGTCCGCGTTCCCGGCAGGCCGAGGCGATCTCCGAGCCGGTGAAACCGGCACCGATCACCAGGACCCGCTTCGGCCCGGCGTCCAGCCGCTCGGCCAGCCCTGCGGCGTCCTCACGCGTGCGCAGGGTGAACACCCCGTCCAGAGCGCCCTCCGCCGGGTTGGGCCAGGGCCGCGCCCGGGTTCCCGTGGCGATCAGCAGCCGGTCGTACGGCAGTGACTCTCCGTCCGCCAGCAGCACCCGTTTCTCCAGAGGGTCCAGCCCGGTGGCAGCCGTTCCCAGCCGCCATTCGGCGTCCGGGTCCCGGCGCAGAGGCAGTTCGGTGGTGTCCGCCGTCGCTTGGCCGAGGAGTACCTGCTTGGACAGCGGCGGCCGGTCGTAGGGTGCATGGGGCTCGTCCCCGACCACCGTGAGGGAGCCGGTGAAGCCCTCCTCGCGCAGCGTCTCCGCGGCCCTCAGCCCGGCCAGGGACGCACCGACGAGTACGATCCGGCCCTCCCGAAGATCACCGGCGGCCATCGGGATTCACCTCTTCACCGACGAGGATGGCCTGGACCGGACAGGCCGCCGCAGCCTGGCGCACGTGTTCGACCTGGTCGTCGGGGACAGCTGTGGCGTACAGCAATCCTTCCTCGCCGTGCAGTTCGAACATCTTTGGTGCGAGGAAAACGCACTGTGCATAGCCCTGACAGCGCGTGAGGTCCACAACGGTTCGCATCCCCACCACTCCCTCTGTCGCCGCGCCCCCTTTTCTTCCAGCATGAGCCGAGCGTCGCGGGCTCGCACGACGACCGCTCGCCGGGCGCTGCCGGGTCGGTCGTCGGGCCGCGGCCCGTCGAGGCAGAACGCGGCGCCGGTGAGTCCCGGGTGTGTGAACGCCCCGGGGAAGACGTTCGGTTGCTCCGCGGTGCGGCTGGTCTCCTCGCGCGCAGATCGCCGGTGCGGGTGAGCGCCCGGACGCACCGGAAGGAGCAGACGGAGAAGGCGCCCTCGTTCCCTTCGAAGTCGTCGGCGCGGGCATGCCCCCACACACGGCCACTCAGGTCACGGCCCACTCAGGTGGCGAGGATGCTGACGCCGTCGCCGAGCAGCTTGAGTCCGAGGACGAAGAAGAGGGCGGCCATGACGGCCGCGTTGTGCTGGGCGGCCCAGTTCCGCCAGGTGCCGAGAATGCTCTTGGCGCGCTCTCCCGCGAACACATGGACGGCCAGTGGTGCGAGGACTCCGAGTGAGGCGATGAACACGAAGATGGCGAGTGCCCCGATCTGTTGCGGTACGGAGATTCCGGTTGCGCTGATCGAGGCGCCTGCGGCGATGGTCAGGGGGCCGTTCTTCGCGTTGGCTGCCGACAGCAGCAGCCCCAGCCCGAGCACTTTGGGCGGAGTGAAACGGTCGATCACCGTCATCCACTTCGGCAGACGAGCCTCTGTGGGGTCGGTGGGGCGGTGTCGCCACTGATGTGCGGAGAACAGGACGAGCAACACGCCCAGGGCGAGTTTCAGGGCCCCCACCCAGGTGGCCGGGTGCTTGTTCGTGGAGGCGTCGCCCGGGCCGCCCACCACGAGCATGATCGCCCCCAGCAGTGCCAGGCCCAGGATCCAGCCGACCGAGAACAGGGTGCCGTTCAGACGCCCCCGTGGGGTGGTGAGAAGGAGGATGGCGGCCACGACAGGGAGTGGGCTGATCGTGACACCGGCCGCGAGGCCGAGTACATCGCCGACCGCATGTCCCAAGGCGGCCTCCTCACGGGTAGGGGGATCGGGGGCCGACGAAGCGGGCCACTCGCCGAACCCAGGGACCACGGCCATCGTTACGCCGAGTCGCCCTCCATGCGCGGTATCGGCACCGATCGGGTGAGGAGCCGTGTCTTCGAAGTGCCGTCGTTCGGCGGAGGCCGGGGCGAGCGTCCTCGACCCGATCGGAGCGTCCTCGACCCGATCGGAAGGAAGGGGGCACCCCGTGGCGACGCGGCTGTGCCCAGCCGCCCGCACCTCTTGAGCCAGGGCGTCGGCGATCCCACATCCCGAGCGCCGCTCGCGTACCCGGTCCGTGCGGTGCCATCCCTGGCATCCCCGGCAGACCAGGGCGACAGTGGAGGAGGGACCCCGGAAAGGGGAAAGGACGATGGACCGCTACCCGCCGATCGCCGACCACGGCATCGTTGGCGACCTGGAGACTGCTGCCCTGGTCTCTTCGCAGGGGGTCATCGACTGGTTCGCGGCCCCCCGGTTCGACTCGCCCAGCATTTTCGCCGCCCTGCTCGACCATGATCGCGGCGGCCATTTCCTGTTCGCTCCGGAGGCCGGGAACGCCACGTGCAAGCAGCTCTACTATCCCGACACCGCGGTCCTGGTGACGCGGTTCCTGTCCCCCGACGGGGTCGGGGAGATATTCGACTGCATGCCTCCGGGCCGAACCGGCAGGGCCACCGACCGGCATACGCTGATCCGCGGAGTGCGGGCAGTGCGTGGCAGCATGCGCTTCGTGCTGGAGTGCCGGCCGCGGTTCGACTACGGCCGGGCCGACCACTCGCTGGACCTCCGCGACGGCACCGCCACCTTCCGGGCCCCGGGTGTCACCGCGTACGCGCAGAGCACATTCCCCCTGCAGCCGGACGGCAAGGACGTGCGGGGCGTCGTCACCTTGAACGCGGGGGAGGTGGCCGCCGCGGTGTTCACCGTCGACACCGTGGACAGCCGGCCCCCGGTTCCCCCGACACCGGACGGCGTGATCGGGCAGTTCTGGGACGTGGTGGAATTCTGGCAGCGCTGGGTCCGCGGCTCCCGGTACCGCGGGCGCTGGCCGGGCGTGGTGAACCGATCGGCCATCACCCTCAAACTGCTCACCTACGCCCCGACGGGCGCTCCGATCGCCGCAGCCACCATGGGGCTGCCCGAGCAGGTCGGCGGGGAGCGCAACTGGGACTACCGGTACACCTGGATCCGCGACGGCTCCTTGTCGGTGCGGGCCCTGCTCGACCTCGGGTACGTCGAAGAAGCGGCGCGCTTCACCCGTTGGCTGGGAGACCGTTTCCGAGCTCGTGAGGGCACCGGAGGCGAACCGCTGCAGATCATGTACCGCGTCGACGGAGATCCTCGGCTGACGGAGGAGGAGCTCACGCACTTCGAGGGCTATCGCGGCTCGTATCCGGTGAGGGCCGGCAACGGCGCCGCCGATCAGTTGCAGCTGGATATCTACGGCGAGGCGCTCTACGCCTTGGCCGAGGGCGGCGAGATCACCATGCGGACCGGCTATCACGGCTGGAAGAACGTCGCCCGGACACTGGACTGGCTCGCCGACTCCTGGGACCGGCCCGACGAAGGCGTGTGGGAAACCCGCGGCGGGCGCAAGGACTTCACCTTCAGCCGAGTGATGTCCTGGGTGGCCTTCGACCGGGGGCTGCGCCTGGCGGCCGAGTACAGCCGTCCTGCCGACACGGTGCGATGGACCGCCTCTCGTGATGCCATCCTCGAACAGGTGATGGAACGTGGCTGGAACGAGAAGGAGCAGGCTCTCGTGCAGCACTACGGAGGCGAAGTCCTCGATGCCGCGCTGCTGCTCATCCCCCGGGTCGGCTTCCTGACTCCGAAGACGGAGAGCTGGCTGTCCACGCTCGACGCCATGGAACGCACCCTCGTGTCGGACAGCCTTGTCCACCGCTACGACCCCGAGGCATCCCCCGACGGACTGCGTGGCTCCGAAGGCACCTTCAGCCTGTGCACCTTCCTCTATGTGGACGCCCTCGCCCGTGCTGGGCGCTTGCGCCCGGCGCGATACGCCTTCGAGAAGATGCAGACCTACGCCAACCATGTCGGTCTGTTCGCCGAGGAGATAGGCCCCAGCGGTGAGCAACTGGGCAATTTCCCGCAGGCGTTCACCCATCTGTCGTTGATCATGGCCGCCACTACGCTGGACGATGCCCTCGACCGGCAGCGCACGGAGAACTTCGACGCCCCCTTGGACGGACCATGACGATCAGCGCCGAGGACGCTCCGTACGACAACGGACGGCGTCCGCGGGCGGGCGACGGGAAGGGCTGAGCCGTTCGCCTGACAATTGTGCTGCAGACGGGCCAGGTGCGGGCGTCGTCTCCCGACCCGATCCTGATGCCGGTGCTTCCGTTCCGTGAGATCAGCGCGGAGAAGGAGAAGCCGGTGGGCAGCAGTGTCAGTGAAGGGGGCCGGGGCAGCTCGCATCCGCTGCTCAAGGGGCAGAAGGCGCTGGTCACGGGAGCCAACTCCGGCATTGGCAGGGCCACGGCCATCGGCCTGGGGAGAATGGGCGCCGACGTCGTGGTCAACTACGTCTCCGGTGGCGAAGCGGCCCAGGACGTGGTGCGGCAGATCGAGGATCTCGGTGTGCGGTCCTACGCGCACGAGGCGGACGTCTCCCAAGAGGACCAAGTGGTCGAGATGATCTCCAGGATGGTCGGCCAACTCGGCACGATCGACATCCTTGTGGCCAACGCCGGCCTGCAACGCGATGCCGCCGCGATCGACATGACCGTGTCGCAGTGGCAGAAGGTCCTCGACGTCAACCTGACCGGCCAGTTCCTGTGCGCCCGCGAGGCGGCGAAGGAGTTCCTGCGCCGTGGCGTCGTACCAGAGGTGTCCAAGTCCGCAGGGAAGATCATCTGCATGAGCTCGGTCCATCAGATGATTCCCTGGGCCGGGCACGTCAACTACGCGGCGTCCAAGGGCGGTGTCATGCTGATGATGGAAACCCTGGCTCAGGAACTCGCACCCCACAAGATCAGGGTCAACGCCGTAGCTCCTGGGGCGATCCGCACCCCGATCAACCGCAGCGCCTGGGATTCTCCTGAGGCCGAAGCCGACCTGCTTCGTTTCATCCCCTACAACCGCGTCGGCGATCCGGAGGACATTGCCACGGCCGTGGCGGCGCTGGCCTCCGACCTCTTCGACTACGTCGTGGGTGCGACGCTCTACGTCGATGGCGGCATGACGCTCTTCCCCGGCTTCGCCACGGGCGGGTGAGGTCGGTTCCGCTGCTGCCGGCGAGCTCTGCGGCTGAACCCTTCGCGGGCGAACTGGTCGCCCGCAGCCTCACCGAGGCGGGTGCGGACGTCCGCCGGGCGCGTTCCAGGGCCGCCATGTTGTGCTTCGGCCCGCCGAGCGGGACCTCCCGGACGCGGGCGGCAGGCCCACCGGGTGGTCCACCGGCAAGACCGAAATCGCCGGATCGCCGCGGTCGTACGGCGCGGTGGCGGACGAGCGCCGAGACGGGAGGCGTGTCGGCCGGGCGTGGGAATGCTGAATCGGACCTCGGCGTGCTCACCGCCCGGGTCCGCCAAGCACCGGGGCGCGCCGGGCTCCGGTTGCGCCGTGGTCGTGCGCATCGCAGGCTGCGGCTATGAACCGCACCCGAGAAGTCGGCGTGCCGCCGATTCTGGTGACGGGCGCGGCGGGCAGTGTCGGCGCGGTCGGACGATCCGTGGTCGAGGGACTTCGACGACGTGGCCTGCCCGTCCGGGCCATGGTGCGTCGCGACGACGGGCGGGCGCAGGCGCTGCGTGCGACCGGTGCCGAGGTCGTCGTCGGGGACCTGACGCGCGCGGGCGACGTAGCCGATGCCCTGGCCGGCTGTGCACGCATGTACTTCGGCATGAGTGTGTCGGCGCAGTATCTGCAGGCCGCCTTGACGGCGGCGGCCGTCGCGCGTGCGCACGGGGGCCTGGAAGCATTCGTGAACATGTCGCAGTTGACTGTCTCCGAGATGGACCTCACCAGCAGCTCCGAGTCCGTGCAGCAGCGTCAGCAGTGGCTGGTGGAGCAGGTCCTCGACTGGTCGGGCCTGCCCGTTGTGCAGCTCAGACCCACCGTGTTCTTGGAAAACCCTCTGTTCCGTGCCGGCTTCTCCTCGATCGCGAAGTACGGAATCATCAGACTGCCCTTCGGCCGGGCGAAGACCTCCCCCGTGGCAGCCAGTGATGTGGCCGCGGTCGTGGAGGAGATCCTGGCCGACCCGGCCCCGCACATCGGCAGGATCTACGAGCTGACCGGCCCGCGTTCGGAGGACATCGCCGCCATGGCGGCGGAGGTCTCGACCGTTCTGGGCCGACCGGTCGGGTACACCGACATTCCCCTGCAGGAGTGGATCGACGACGATCTCAGACCGCTGGGGTTGCCCGACCATGCCTTCCAGCACATCACCACCATGGCCCGCCTCCACGCGGAGAATCGATACGACCGCAAGGCGGAAGGGGTCGAGCAGGTCACCGGGCGACCTCCTACGGGGGTGGCCGAATACGTTCGTGAGAATCCCGGCCTGTTCAGCTCCTGAGGCCGCACTCAAACACATGTCGTACGCACCACGGAATACGGCTGTCTCCCCGCTGTGCGAGGCGGTCCGGCGAACGTTCACCCTTGACGGGTCGTAGCCAGTGGCTCAAGCACATGAATTGCCGGTGGGTGATCGGATGCCGTTGTCCTTCCGCCGCATCCGTCGAACGGCGTCACTCGATGGTCCTTACGGCCCATGGAAGGGGCCGCGCCATCGAGGCCGACGGCTGGAAGGCGTCCGATGCGGCCGAGCATCGCCACGCGTCCGCGGCGGTCGCCGACGCGCCCGGAGCGGCACCCCCTCCCCGCGCCGCCGCGGTTCGACCATGCCCAAAACTCCTTGAAGGGGTGTGGTGGCGTGACTGGAATTGAGGGCGAAAGCCAGCCACCTCACGGAGGGAGAGCCAGTGACCCATTCCGGTGCACGGGCGCCGTTCGCGCCGCTCGCGGTCAGGACGGTGGCCTCCTACCTTCCCCCGGGCTCGCTGAAAGTGGCGGAGCTGCCCATGCTCTCCGCGCTGCCCCCCGAACAACGGGCGGCCTGTACGCAGTTGGGCATCGACACCGTCGGGGTGGACGAAGCCGACGCGACCACCCTGGCCGAACGGGCCGCGCGCCGGGCACTGGAGGACACCGGGGTCGCGGCCGCCGATCTGGGCGCGCTGCTGGTGGTCGAGCAGCGTGCGCCGGGGACGCTGCTCAGTTCCGAGGCCACCCGTCTCCAGGAACTGTTGGGCGCCACCGACGCGCTCACCTTCACCGTGGGCGGACTGGGCTGCGTCTCGGTGACCCCGGCCCTGCTCACCGCCCGGGGGCTGCTGGCCGCCGATCCGGAGCTGGGACCGGTGCTGGTCGCCCACGGGAGCAAGCCCGTCTCCGAGCACCGCTACCGGCACCCGGTCACCGTCAACGGCGACGGCGGGCAGGCCCTGCTGCTGGGCCGTGAGGGGCGGATCCGGATCCGCGACCAGGTGCAGGAGACCGACGGACGGTACTGGGACCTCTTCCACGTCGACTACCGGGACCGGCACCCGTCGCAGTGGCGCGAGGAGTGCACGGACCGGCGCACCTACTCCTTCCGGCTCGCCGTCGAGACCCGCAACAGGCTCAGGTCCCTGCTGGACCGGCTGCTGCGGCGCAACGGGCTCACCCGCGCGGACATGCGCGGATTCGTGAGCCAGAACCTGTCCGTCGGCGGGCACACCTTCACCGAGGAATCCCTCGACCTCGCGCTTCTCCCCTCCTGCCGGGAGAACCTGCGCACCCATGGTCACCTCGGCCCCAACGACGTCTTCCTCAACCTCTGGTCGGCCCTGGAGGACGGCCGGCTCTCCGACGGCGACCACGCCGTGCTGATCAATGTCAGTCCGGTGGCGGCCTGGAGCCTGCTGCTGGTCCAGATAGGCCCCCAGGAGTCCACGGCGTGAACCAGATCACCGACCAGGTCACCGAGTTCCTCACCCAGGCCCTGCGGCGGCCCGTCGAGCCGGACGACGACTACTTCGCCCTCGGCCTGGCGGACTCACTGTTCGCGCTCGAACTCGTCACCTTCGTCGAGGAGCGTTTCGCGGTCACCGTCGAGGTGGAGGACCTGGACCTCGACAGCTTCCGCACCGCGGCGCGGATCGCCCGGTTCGTGCGGGCCAAGAAGGGCCACTTTGAGCTGGTGCCCGGCGATGACTCCTTCGCCTGAGACCGCGACGGCCCTGGAGAGGGCGGCCGAGGAGCTGGCCGGGCGCTGGGCGCTGCCGGCGGCGGAGTGGGACCGGTCCGAAGGACTGCCGGCCGAGGTGGCGCGCGACCTGGCCCGGTCCGGGCTGCTGGCTCCCGACGTACCGGCGGAGTACGGCGGCGCCGGCGCCGACCCGCGTCAAGTGGGGGAGATCTGTGCTCGGTTGGGCGGCGTGTGCAGCTCGGTCCGGGGGCTGGTCACCGTGCAGGGCATGGTCGCCGCGGGGCTGCGTCGCTGGGGCACCGCCCAGCAGCGGAAGAACTGGCTTCCCGCGCTGGCCTCCGGGGAAGTGGTCGCCGGGTTCGCGGCCACGGAGCAGGAGGCGGGCAGCGCCCTGGCGCACCTGGGCACCACGGTCGAGGAGGACGGCGACCACCTCGTGGTGAGTGGCCGCAAGAGGTGGGTGACCTGCGGGCAGTTCGCCGACGTCTTCCTGGTGCTGGGCCGGGCTCCGGGGGGCCTGGCGGCGGTGCTGGTGGAGGGCGACCTGCCGGGGGTGACCAGGGAGCCCGTCACCGGACAGCTCGGTATGCGGGCCGCGCGGATCGCGCACCTGGCCTTCGACGCGGTGCGGGTACCCCGCGACCACCTCGTCGCCCCGGTCGGTCTCGGGCTGTCCCACGTCGCCGCCACCGTCCTGGACCACGGGCGCCACACGGTCGCCTGGGGCTGCGTCGGGATGGCGGAGGCCGGCCTGCGGGACGCGGTCGCCCACGCCGGGACCCGCGTACAAGGGGGAACGCCCCTCGCCGACCACCAACTGGTGCGCGCCTGCCTGGCCCGCTCGGCGGTCGCCGCCGCCGGTGCGCGCGAGCTCTGCCTGCGGGCGGCGCGGGCCCGGACGGACGAGCCGAGCCGCGCCGTGCACGAGACCATCCTCGCCAAGTACGCCGCCGCCGACGCGGCCGCGACGGTCACCCGCGACGCCGTGCAGATCCTCGGTTCGGCCGGGTGCGCCCCGGACAGCAGGGTCGGGAGATTCTTCCGCGACGCCAAGGTGATGGAGATCATCGAAGGAGCACAGCACGTGGCCGAGATGCACATCGCCGACCGGCTGTTCCGGGACCTCGGTGTCCCTGCGACGCCCCGCGCGAACGGAGCGACGGCATGACGGCGGACACCCCCGGGGCCACGGTCAAGTGCCTGGTGTGGGACCTGGACGACACCCTGTGGGCCGGAACCCTGCTGGAGGGGGACGACCCCCGGCCCGCCGAGGCCACCCTGAGCACCTTGCGCACCCTCGACGAGCGGGGTGTGCTGCACGCGGTGGCGAGCCGGGGCGATCACGCCACCGCCACCGCCCACCTGGCGCGCCTCGGGCTGGCGGAGCTGTTCACGGCGGTGGAGATCGGCTGGGGCGCCAAGTCCGCCTCGGTGCGGCGGGTCAGCGAGGTGCTCGGCATCGGCATCGACAGCCTCGCCTTCGTCGACAACGACCCCGTGGAGCGCGCCGAGGTCGCCTCCGCCCACCCCCGCGTGCGCTGTTACGAGCCGGAGCGGATCCCGTCCTTCCCCGAACTGCCGGAGTTCCGCCCCGAGCACCTCACGGAGGAGTCCCGCAGGCGTCGGGAGATGTACCGCGCGGAGAGCAGCCGCCGCCGGGCCCAGGAGACGTACGAGGGGGCGCCGGGGGACTTCCTCGCCTCCCTCGCTCTGGAACTGACCGTGCGGGAGGCCACCGAGGGGGACTTCGCCCGGGCGCACGAACTGACGGTCCGCACCCACCAGCTCAACACCACGGGCCGCACCTACGACCTGGCGGAGCTGCGGCAGCTCAGCCGCTCACCGGACCACCGGGTCATGGTGGCGCAGCTCCAGGACGTCTACGGCTCCTACGGCATCGTCGGGCTGGTGGTCACCGAACAAGTGGGGGACCGGACCGTGCTGCGCCTGCTGCTGCTCTCCTGCCGGGTGATGTCCCGGGGCATCGGCCCGGCCCTGATCGGCCATGTGGTGCGCGGGGCCCTGGCCCAAGGACGTCGGCCCGAGGCCGAGTTCGTCCCCACGCCCGTGAACCGGGCGATGCTCGTCAACCTGCGCTTCGCGGGGTTCCGGCCGCGGGCGGGCTCCGGCCCGGCCGCGGAGGGCGAGCCGCTGGTGCTGGAGTTCCCGCCCGGCGCGGCTCCGCCCGCCGTTCCCGACCACGTACGGCTCGTCATCCCGTCTGGAGGCTCCGATGAGTAGCACCGACCGCCGCGGCGACCGCGCCGTCGCCGACGAGCGGGGCGGGCCGGTCCCGGCCGCACCGCGCCGAGTGCCGATCGGCGTGGTCGGCGCGGGCACCATGGGGGCCGGGGTCGCGCAGAGCTTCGCCGAGGCCGGCCACCCGGTCACGCTCCACGATCCGGACCCGGCGGCCCTGGCGGACGGCGAGCACCGGCTGCGGGCCGGCATCCGGGCCGCCCGGCTGCTGCGCCGGCCCGCGCCCGAGGCTCCGCCCGCCGCGGTCCTCGGGCGGGTGCGATGGGTGACGGAGGCGGCCGAACTCGCCGATGTGGCCCTGGTGGTGGAGTGCGGGCCCGAACGGATGGCCGTCAAGGAGCAGATCCTGCGGACGCTCGACGCCACCTGCGCCCCGCACACCGTCATCGCCTCCTGCACCTCCGCCATCCCCGTGGAGATCCTCGCCGGTCACACCGGGCGCCCCGACCGGGTCCTGGCCACCCACTTCATGAACCCCGCCCACCTCAAGGACGCGGTCGAGGTGGTACGGGGAGCCCGCACCTCCGAGGAGACCCTGAAGACCGTCCTCGGCCTGCTGGAAGGCATCGGCAAACGCGCCCATCTGGTGCGCGACGCCCCGGGCTTCGTCTCCAACCGGGTACTGATGCCCATGATCAACGACGCCGCCGCGCGGGTGGAGGAGGGCACCGCCGACGCCGAGACCGTGGACCGCGTCTTCACCGACTGCTTCGGACACGCCATGGGACCGCTGAGGACCGCCGACCTGATCGGCCTGGACACCGTGCTGGACTCCCTCGTCGTCCTGCGGGACACCACCGGCGACCCCCGCTTCGAGCCCACTGCCCTGTTGCGGGACCTCGTCGACCGGGGACACCGCGGCCGCAAGAGCGGCCACGGCTTCCACTCCTACGAGACCCGGTGATCGCCATGACCGCCCACGACGTGGTGGACCAGCTGCGCGACGCCCTGCGGCGCCACCCCGAGCGCACCGCGGTGGTGGTGGGCCGGGAGCAGCTCAGCTACCGGGAGCTGGACGCGGCCACCGACAGGCTGGCCGCACGGCTGCGGGAACTCGGGGTGCGCCCGGGTCAGACCGTCCTGCTCCACCTGCGCCAGAGCGCGGACACCCTGGTCGGCATGGTGGCCGCGCTGCGGGCGGGCGCGGCCTGGTGCGTCACCGAGCCCGGCCATCCGGCGGAGCGCCTCGCCGCGCTGACCCGCGATCTGGAGTGCGGGGCGGTGGTCCGGGACGGGGCGGCGGACCCCGACGTACGGGAGGCGGTGGCGCGGCTGGCCGACGAGGCGCCCGTGCCGTTGCCCGTCCTCGACCTGGCGGAGTTCGGGCGGTCCGTCCCGCAGGGCGGGGCCACCGAACCCGGGCCCTGGACGGAGGTACCGCCGGGCGCCCCGGCGTACGCCATCACCACCTCCGGGTCCACCGGGGAGCCCAAGGCGATCGTCGTGGGGCGGGACAACCTGTCCGCGCTGGTGGCCGCCCGCGGTGACGAGCCGGGCGGGATCCGCTTCTCGGCCTGCCGGTTCGCCTGGGACGGCGCGCTGATGCTGACCTTCGGCGCGCTCTGCACGGGCGGCACCGCCGTGCTGCCGGACCACACCGCCCTGCGCGACGCCCGGGCCTGTGCCGAACTGGTCCTCCTGCGGCAGGTCACGCAGATGGTCTGCCCGCCCTCGTACTACCGGCTGATGCTGCCCCACCTCGCGGGCGCCGGCGCCCATCTGCGGGAGGTCGTCGTCGCCGGCGAGGTCGTGCCCCCGGCGCTCGTCGCACAGCACCGCGCCGCACTTCCCACCACCCGGCTCCGCAACGAGTACGGCCCGACCGAGACCACCGTGTCGGTCCTCGGGCACACCCTGCGCGACGACTCCCCCCGGACGGTGCCCGTCGGCCGCACCTCCGGGGCCACCTCGGTCCACGTGCTCGACGAGCGGCTGGAGCCCTGCCCGCCCGGCGTCGTAGGCGAACTGTACGTGGGCGGACCGCAGGTCACCCGCGGATACGCCCGCAGGCCCGCACGGACCGCGGGCAGCTTCGTCGCCGATCCCTTCTCCTCGCGGCCGGGCTCGCGCATGTACCGCACCGGGGACCTCGTCCTGATCGGGGAGGAGGGCGAGATCGAGTTCCGCGGGCGGGCCGACGGCCAGCTCAAGGTGCGCGGAATCCGCGTGGAACGGCACGGTGTCCAGGCCGTCCTGGAGACCCACCCGGCGGTCCGCCAGGCCGGCGTGCTGGGGGTCCCGGGAGACGACGGCGCCCTGCGGCTGGTCGCGTTCTGGACCCCGGCCGAGGACGCGGTGGCACTGCCCGGACCGCGGGAACTGATCGCCCACTGCCGCACGAGCCTCGTCGCCGACGCCGTACCGGAGGAGTACATCACCCTCGGCTCGATGCCGCTGGCACCCTCCGGCAAGGTCGACGAGGCCGCCCTGCTCGCCCTTCTCACGCCGCGCAGCGGCGGCGGCCCGGCCTCGGGCCCGGGCGGGGACGAGCGGGAAGCCCTGTCCCGCGAGGTCGCGACGATGTGGGCCCGGGTCCTGCGGCACGAGGACTTCGGGCCCGAGGACAGCTTCTTCGACGCGGGCGGCAACTCCCGCAGCGTGGTGGAACTGCACCTGTGCCTCGAGACGCGCTGGCCCGGCGCGCTGCGCGTGGGCCAGCTCTTCGACCTGGACCGCGTACCGGAGCAGGCGGACGCGCTCCTCGCGGCGGGCGCCCGCCCGACACCTCAGTGAGACGGCCCGACACCGAAGCAGAGCGGACCCCACCTCCGGTGGGCGAGACAGCGGGGGACACAGTGCCGAACAACGGCGGCTCGACAGAACGACGGACGCGGCAGGACGGCGACGCGACCGGCCAGGACGCCACCCACATCCCCGACGACGCGATCGCCGTGGTGGGACTGGCCGTGCGTTTTCCCGACGCCGACGACCTGGCGGAGTTCCGCGCCAATCTGTGCGCGGGCCGCGACAGCGTCGGCCCCCTGCCCGAGGGCCGCGCCGAGGCGACGGGACTCGACCCGGAGGCGGCCTATCTGCCCATGGGCCACCTGCGGGACATCCACACCTTCGACCACGGCCTGTTCCGGCTCTCCCGCCGGGAAGCCGCGGTGATGGACCCGCAGCAGCGCCTCGCCCTGCTGCTGGCCCACCAGGCGGTGGAGGACGCCGGATACTCCGCCCGCCACCTCGGTGCGAACGACACCGCCGTCGTCCTCACCTCCTCCCCGTCGTCCTACCGTGCCGCCGCCGCGGACCCGGGCACGCTCGCCGCCCTGGGCAACATGGCCTTCGGGACACCGGCCCGGGTCGCGCACGTGCTGGGGCTGACCGGCCCCTGCTACACGGTCGACACGGGTTGCAACAGCTCCCTGCTCGCGGTCCACCACGCCTGCCGCGAGATCGCCTCGGGCGACGCCCGGTACGCGCTCGCCGGCGGGGTGAGCCTGCGCCCCGGCGGCCTTCCGGCCGAGGAGGCCGACGCGATGCCGGAGCTGGTGTCCGACAGCGGGCGGTGCCGGGCCTACGACGCGGACGCCGACGGCGCCGTCCCCGGAGAGGGCGGGGCCGTGCTGCTGCTCACCACGGTCGCCCGGGCCCGGGCCGACGGCGCCCCGATCCACGCGGTACTGCGCGGCAGCGCGGTCCTGCACAACGGTGGCGCCGTGGCCACGATCAGCTCGCCCAGCGCCGTCGTACAGAGCAGGACCATCCGCAAGGCATGGGCCGCGGCGGGGGTGGACCCCGTCCACGCGGGCTACCTGGAGGGGCACGGATCGGGCACCCCGCTGGGCGACGCCGTCGAACTGGAGGGCCTGGCCGCGGTGTTCGGCACCCGGGACACCCCTGTGCCGATCGGCTCGGTCAAGGCCAACATCGGCCACCTGGACCATGCGGCGGGCGTCGCGGGACTGGTCAGGGCCATCCTCGGCGTGAAGCACGGGGAGCTGTACCCCTCGGTCCACTTCCGCCGGGCGACCGGCGGCGTCGACCCCGCCGACCTCGGGGTGGAGGTCGTCGGCGCCCACCGCTCCTGGGGCGAGGCCCCTCGCCTGGCCGGGGTCAGCTCGTTCAGCCTCGGCGGCATCAACGCCCACTGCGTCGTGCAGCGACCGCCCGCCGAGGACGGCGCGGAGGAACCCGACGACCCGGCGGACGACCCGGCGCCGCACCTGGTGGGCGTCTCCGCCCGCACCCCCGAGGCGCTGGCGGCGCTGTGCGCCCGCCTCTCCACCGCGCTGCGCGCGGGACGCCTGCCGCTGGCCGACATCGCGTTCACCCTCAACCAGGGGCGCGACCACTACGCCCACCGCGTCGCCGTACGGGCCCGGGACACCGAGGAACTCGCGGTGCGCCTGGCCGCCGAGGCGACCTGGCTCGCGCAGGACGGCACCCGTGACGCCCCCGCGCGGCCGCCCCGCGTCGTCCTGCTGCCCGACGCCGAGGGCAGGGCCGCCACCGGGACGGCCGCCGAACTCCGCCGCTGCGGGGTGAGCCTGGCCGCCGTGCTGGGCGCCGACGGCGGTACGCCGCCCGAGCGGACCGCCGCCGAGGTGGCGAAGCTGCGCTCCCGGGGCCGCCCGGTGCTGTGCGTGGCGCCCGACCCGGCCGCCGGGCGGGCGGACACCCTGGCGGAGCCCGGCTCCGACGAGCGCGGCACCGTCGAGGTGATTCCGCTGGACGCGCGCCACGGCGTGCTGGGTGTCCTCGGCGCCCTGTACCGCCTCGGCGTCGACCTGGACTGGCAGGCGGTCGCCCCCACTCCGGCCGACGCCACCCGCCCGCCGCGACGCCACCGGCTGCCGGGCCACCCCGTCCTCGGCATCCCCTGCTGGGCGACGCCCGCCCCCGCCCCACCGGCCCGGACGCTCACCGCCGCCCCGCCCGTCCCGCCCGCCGCACCGGCGCCGGACGTCCCGGAGACCGCTACCGCCACGCCTGCCGACCGACCGGCGTCCGGGACCGGACCGCTCCCGGCCGGTGAAGCGCCCCGGCCCGTCGAGCAGTTGGCGCCGGAGTCCGAGGACACCACCGCGTGGCTGTGCCGCACCCTGGAGGAACTCCTCGGCGCGGGCACGCCCGTCACCCCCGAGGCCGACTACTTCTCCCTGGGCGGCAACTCGATCATCGCCATGCAGCTCGTCCAGCGCGTGGACGAGCGGTTCGGCCACCGCCTCAAGCTCATCGACACCTACGACCACCCCCGCGTCGCCGATCTCGCCCGCTTCGTCGACGCGCTCTCCCGCGGCCGCCGGACGACCGTCCCCCCGGTGACACCCACCGACGAGCGGGTCCTGTCCTTCGGGCAGGAGCGCATGTGGTTCCACCACCAGCTCGACCCCGACACGACCCTCTACAACCTCCCGATGGTCAGCCGGATCAGCGGAGACCTGGACGTCGACGCGGTGCGTGGCATGTGGGAGGGGCTGGCGCGGCGGCACGAGGTGCTCCGCTCCAACCTCGTCGACGACGACGGCGTACCCACTCTGCGCGTCCGGCCCGAACTGGGCCCGGAGTTCTTCCGCTTCTCGGACGTCAGCGACCGCCCCGACCCGCAGGCCGCCGCACGCGAACTGGTGCGCCGCGCCGCGGACCACCGCTTCGACGTGGAGAACGACCCCCTCGTACGGCTGCAGGTCATCCGCACCGGTCCGCAGGAGCACGTGGTCCACGTGACCATGCACCACGCCGTCAACGACGGCGGTTCGCCCAGGATCTTCGAGCGGGAACTGCCCGAGCTGTACGCCGCGCACCGGGAGAACCGCGAACCCCGCCTCGACCCGCTGCCGGTCCAGTACCGCGACTGGGCCCACTGGCAGCGGCAGCTCCTGGACTCCGGCGCCCTCGGCGGCGAACTGGAGTACTGGAAGCAGCGGCTGGCGGGGGTCGAGCCGCTGCGGCTGCCCACCGACCACCCCCGGCCGGCCCGCAAGAGCTACACCGGCAGGCTGCACACCTTCACCGTGCCGGCGGACCTGGTGCGACGCCTGCGCCGGATCGCCGCGCAGGAGTCCGCGACCCTCTTCACGGTGCTGCTCTCCTGCCTCTACCTGCTGCTCGCCCGCCACACCGACCAGCGCGACCTGGTCATCGGCAGCCCCACCACCGGGCGCACCCGTCCCGAGGTCCACGGCCTCATCGGCTTCTTCAACAGCACCGTCGCCCTCCGCGCCGACCTGGGCTCCGCCGTCTCGTTCGGGGACTTCGTCAAACAGGTGCGCGGCGTCGTCCTGGAGGCGCTGGAACACCAGGAGGTGCCCTTCGACCGGGTGGTCAACGCGCTGGTGGGCGAACGCGACCTGGGCCGCGAGCCGCTGTTCGACGTGTTCTACGTGCACCAGGAGCTCCCGCCCGTGCAGCACGTGGGCGACGCCCGGACCGACTTCTTCGACACCCGCCACACCCAGGAGAACCTCTTCAGCGGGATGCCTCCCGGCACCGCCAAGTTCGACCTCACCCTCGTCACCGAGGACCGCGAGGGCCAGGACGAGATGACGGCCTGCCTGGAGTACAGCGACGACCTGTTCACCGAGCGGACCGCCGCCACGCTCACCGCCGACTATCTGGACGTGCTGCGCGCCGTCGCCGCCGAGGGCAGCCGGGAGACCCCGCTGACCGCCCTGCTGGCCCCGGGCGACCCGCACCCGCCCACGACGACCGTTCCCGGCCGCCGCGACGAGCGGGCCGAGGCAGCGACCGAGGCGCCCGCCACCGTGCACCGGGCGATCGAGGACCGGGCCGCCGCCACTCCCGACCTCGTCGCGGTGCGCGCGGGCGAGGACCGGCTCACCTACCGGGAGCTGGACCTGCGCGCCGAGCGGCTGGCGCGGACCCTGCGGGCGCGGGGCGTGGGTGCGGAGGACCGGGTCGCGCTGTGGCTGGACCGGGGCGTGGAGCTGGCCGTCGCGGTGCTCGGGGTGCTCAAGTCCGGCGCCTGCTACGTGGCGGTGGAGCCCTCCCTCCCGCCGGAGCGGGCCCATTTCCTCCTCACCGACAGCCGCCCGGCACACGTGGTGGCCACCACCGCGTCGGCGGCCCGGCTGCCCTCGGGAGCCCCCGACGTGGTGCTGGTGGACGACCCGTCCACCCCCGGGGAGGGCGCCGGGACCGAGCGGGCGACGCCTCCGGGGACCCGCCCGGCGGCCGGCGGCAACGCCGCGTACATCTGCTACACCTCCGGCTCCACCGGGCGGCCGAAGGGCGTCGTGGTCACCCACCGCAACGTCCTCGACTTCCTCGCGTGGATGCGGCGCGAGCTGGGCGGCGACGCCTCGTCACGCGTGCTCGGCGCCGCCTCGGCGAGCTTCGACGTCTCGGTCGTGGAACTGCTTGCCACCCTGGTGGCCGGCGGCACCGTCGACCTGGTGCGCAACCTGCTGGCCCTCACCGAACGGAAGGACTGGTCCGGCTCCCTCATCGTCGCCATCCCGTCCGTCTACCGCCGGGTGCGGCAGGCGGAGTGGGTCGACGAGCGGGCCGACCACTACGTGCTGTGCGGGGAACGGGTCCCCGCCGACCTGGTTCGGGACATCCACCGCCGCCACCCCGGGGCCACCGTCTGGAACGCCTACGGCCCCACCGAGTGCACCGTCTACGCCACGGCCTGGCGCTGCGACCCCGACGCGCAGGACGACCCTCCGATCGGCACACCGGTGGACGGCCACCGCTGCCACGTGCTGGACCGCGAGATGCGTCCGGTGGCTCCCGGCACGGTCGGCGAGCTGTACGTGGCCGGTGACGGCGTGGCCCGGGGCTACGCGGGCCGTCCCGGGCACACCGCCGAGCGTTTCGTGGCCGACCCCTTCGCTGCCGACGGCACCCGCATGTACCGGACCGGGGACCTGGTGGTCCAGGACCGGGACGGGGTGCTGACCTACCGGGGCCGTGCCGACGACCAGGTGAAGGTCAGGGGCCACCGGGTGGAGCCCGGCGAGTTGGAGGCACGCCTGTGCGCCCTGCCCCGGGTGGCCTCGGCCGCCGTGGTCGCCGTGCCCGCGACCGAGGGCGGAGACGTGGGGGACCACACCCTCGCCGCCTTCCTCCAGCCCGACCCCGGTGCGCGGCTGGACCCCGACACCGTACGGGCCGCCCTGGCCCGCGAGGTCCCGGCGGCACTGGTCCCCACCACCTTCGAGGTGCTGGACAGCCTTCCCCTCACCCCCAACGGGAAGGCCGACCGGAAGGCGCTGCGCCGACGGGTGGCCGCCGAGCCGCAGCGGCCCGTGGTGCGGGCAGGCCGGCCGGAGGCGGTCGACGTGCTGTGCGAGGTGTTCGCCGAGGTGCTGAACCGCACCGACGTCGGCGCCGACGACAGCTTCTTCGCGCTGGGCGGCGACAGCATCCGCTCCATCCGGCTGGTACGGAAGGCGCGTCGGCGGGGCCTGGCGCTGTCCACGGAGGACGTGTTCGTCAGCCCCACCCCCGCCGGGCTGGCCGCAGCTCTCACCGGCGGCCCCCGGGGCGACGCCGCCGGCCCGTCCGTGCCGCCCACGTTCGAAGCACGGGAGCCCTTGCCGCGAGAAGCGGTGGCCGCCGCGCCCCGGCCCCGCCCGTCCGGGGCCACCGGGACCGGACCGGTGCCCCTGACCGAGGAGGGACGCCGCTGGCTCGCCACGGCCTACCCAGGCCACCGGGACGTGCTGCCGCTGTCCCCCCTCCAGGAGGCGCTGCTGTTCCCGCGCGGGTCCCAGCGGGACGGCGAGGACGCCTTCGTCATGCGCCTCGCCCTGGACCTGACCGGCGACCTCGACGTACCGGCACTCCGGCGCGCGATCCGCGACCTGGGCCGCCGCCACCCCAACCTGTGCGCCGCCTTCGTCCGGCCGCCCTCCGGGCCCGCCGTACAGGTGCTGAGCGGCCGCGAACTGCTCCTGGACGAGCTGGACCTCTCCGCATCGAGCCCCGAGGCCCGGCGCGAGCACGGCGAGCGGCTGACCGCCGAGGAACGGGCCACCCGCCTGGACCCGGCCGACCCCCCGCTGCTGCGGTTCACCCTGGTGCGGCTCGGCTCGAAGCGCTTCCAGCTCCGTATCGTCAGCCACCACCTGCTGCTCGACGGCTGGTCCAACCAACTGCTGCTGCCCGTGCTGTTCGCGCTGTACAACGGGGACGCGCTGCCCGAACCCACCCCCTACCGCGACTACCTGGCCTGGCTCGGCGGGCTCGACCAGGAGCGGGCCCTGACCGCCTGGCGCGAGCACCTGACCGGCGTCGAACCCACCCTGCTGGCCCCTTCCGGCAGCGGCGCCGCCGCCACCTGGCCGAACCGGCTCATCCACCGGCTGGACCCCGCGGAGACCGACCGCCTCGCGGCCACCGCCGCCCGTCTGGGCGTCACCGTCAACACCGTCGTCCAGTGCTGCTGGGCGCTGCTGCTCGCCGAGCGGACCGGCCGCGGCGACGTGGTGTTCGGGTCGATCACCTCGGGGCGGTCCCCGGACCTCCCGGGGGTGGAGTCCGTCGTCGGCTTCCTCATCAACACCTTCCCGGTACGGGTGCGGCTGCGGCCCGAGGAGACGGTGGCCGCGCTGCTGAGCCGCGTCCAGGCCGAGCAGGCCCGCCTGATGCCGCACGGCCACCTCGGGCTGTCCCGCCTGCTCGACGCCGTCGGCCTCGACGAACTCTTCGACACGGCCGTGGTGTACGAGAACTTCCCGGCGGCGGACCCGGAGGCGGCGCGGGCCCTGCCGGGCGTGCGCGTCGACGGGGCCACCACCGAGTCCGCCGGTCACCACCCGCTCTCCCTGATGGTGCTGCCCCGCGACGGGGGCACCGACGTCAACCTCCTGCACCGCACCGAGGCGTTCACCCCGGACGAGGCCCGTGCGCTGATGGACCGGCTGCTGACGGTCCTGCGTACGGTCGTCGCGGCCCCCGACACCCCGGTGAGCGACCTGGGTGCGGCCGACGAGGCCGCCACCGGCACCGCGTCGAGCGGGGACCGGTCGGCCGCCCTGATCGGCGCGCAGGACGTGCACCCGGCGTTCGACACCCTGCTGCCCCTGCGCGTCGAGGGCGGACGGGCCCCGATGTTCTGCGTCCACCCGGCCGGCGGCGTGGGCTGGATGTACGCGGCGCTGACCCGGCACCTCGGCGCCGAGCAGCCCCTCTACGCCCTGCAGGATCGGGGGTTGAACGGGACGGACCTGCTCGCCGGGAGCGTGGAGGAGATGGCCGCCGACTACCTGGCCGAGATCCGCCGGATCCGGCCGCACGGCCCGTACCAACTGCTCGGCTGGTCCTTCGGCGGGCTGGTCGCCCACGCCATGGCCACCGAACTCCAGCGCCTGGGTGAGTGCGTGGAGCGCCTGGTCCTGCTGGACTCCTACGTCGTCGCCGACCTGGCCGAACTGCCCGCCGTGTCCGACAGGGCGGGGGAGCGGATGATGTACGGGGCGCTGCTGGACTTCGCGGGCATCCGGCCCGACGACGTGCGCGACGAGGAGCTGACCGACGA
The DNA here is from genome assembly GCF_042892615.1 of Streptomyces sp. NPDC001750. Taxonomy (NCBI): domain Bacteria; kingdom Bacillati; phylum Actinomycetota; class Actinomycetes; order Kitasatosporales; family Streptomycetaceae; genus Streptomyces; species Streptomyces sp. NPDC001750. The sequence goes on from NZ_JBIAUE010000008.1 coordinate 171,614, forward strand.
GCGGTTCCTGAGGATCGTCCGGGACGAGGACAGCCTGCTGTCCGACATCTCCGAGCGCCATCTGATCGCCATGGGCGGGGCGTACGACAACAACCTCCGCCTGGCGCGCTCCTTCCGCCCCGGCCGGTACGCGGGGGACGTCTCCCTCGTACGGGCCCGTCCCGACGAGGGGCCCGGGGCAATCGCCTTCGACCCCTCGACGTGGCGCCCCTACGTCCAGGGGCGGATCGACGTGCACGCCAGCGACTTCAGCCACGGCGACCTGGCCTGCCCCGAGTCGCTGGCCCGTATCGCCCGCATCCTGGCACCGGAAGCGGCCCCCCGAGCGAAGGACGACGACCATGGCTGACCTGGGTACGCCGCTGACGGCCGCGCAGGCCGGCATCTGGTACGGCGGGGCCCTGGACCGCTCGGGGCTGCGCTACGTGGTCGCACAGTACGTGCACCTGAACGGCCCGCTCCGCCAGGACCTGTTCGTCCGGGCGGTGCGCGCGGTCGTCGCGGGCAGCGAGACCTTGCGGGTGCGCTTCGGCGACGACGGCGGTGAACCGGCGCAGTTCCTGGAGCCGGTGGACGACTGGACGGTGCACCGACTGGACCTGCGCGGGGCCGGGCAGCCGCACGCGGAGGCGCTGCGGCTGATCGAGGAGACGTGCACTCGCCCCTACGACCTGTCCCGGGCGCCGCTCTTCGACCACCATCTGCTGCGGGTGGCGGAACACGAGTACCTGTGGTGCCTGCGGATGCACCACCTCATCTGCGACGGCACGGCCGCCGCCAACTTCGTGCGGCGGGTCGCCGCCGCCTACACCGAACTGGCGGCCGCCCCCGCCACCACGCCGGATCCGGGCGACGCCGAGGTGTTCGACACGCTGGCCGGCATGGTGCGGCGGGACGCCGACTACCGGGCCTCCGCACGCTTCGAGCGGGACGCCGCCTGGTGGGCGGAGCAGTTGGACGGGGTGGACGAGGCGCCGCAGTTGGCCACGGGCCCGGCCCCCGCCGGGGCCACCGGCCACGTCCGCCACTCCCGGTGGCTGCCGGCCGACCGCTGGCGGGACGTGGGGGCGGCGGCCGACCGCCACGGGGTGCGCTGGCCCGCGCTGTTCGCGGCCGCCACGGCCCTGGCGGTGCACGCCGACACCGGGGAGCGGGAGGTCGTGCTCGGGCTGAGCGTTCCCGGACGTACCGGCCGGGCCGCCCGTGAGGCATTCGGCACCGCCGCCGGCGTCGTGCCGCTCCGCCTCGCCGTGGACCCCGCCGCGCCCCTGTCGGAACTGGTCTCCAACGTCTCCGCCGCCACGCTCGGCGCCCTGCGCCACCAGGGCTACCGCTTCGAGGACATGCTGCGCGACCAGGGCGCGGTACGGGGCGGGCGACAGCTCGTGGGACCGGTCCTGAACGCCATGACGATGCGCCGCGACCTGGACTTCGCCGGTACCCCGGCGACCGTCCACATGGTCACCCAGGGCCGGGGCGACCACCTGGCGCTCGGTGTCTACGACAACGGCGCCCCCGAGGTGCGGGTCGACATCGACGTACCGGAGGCCCGCTGCTCCGGCACGGCCGCCCGGGCCCAACTGGACCGCCTCGTCGACCTGGTGCTGGCCATCGGTGACGCGGACCCCGCCACCGCGCAGGGACGGGTGGGCGCCGGTGAGCCCGCGGCCGGGCCCGCACCGACCGCCGCCGAGCAGGAGACCGGCACACTCACCGACTGGTTCGCCGCCACGGCCGCCAAGGTCCCGGGCGCCGTCGCCGTGGTGTCCGGGAACGACCGGCTCACGTACGCCGGACTCGACGAGCGGGCCGAGGAGCTGGCGCGCCACCTCACCGCACGAGGGGTCGGCCCCGGAGACCGGGTGGCGGTCTCCCTGCCCCGGTCCACCGGCCTGGTCGTCGCCCTGCTCGCGGTCCTGAAGGCGGGCGCCGCCTACGTGCCGCTGGACCCGGGCTATCCGGTCGAGCGGCTGCGCGGCATCTTCGCCGACGTCGAACCCGCGCTCACCCTCACCCACCCGGGCGCCGCCGTGACCGGGATGCTGGAGGAGCACCGGGCGCCCCACCTGCTGCTGGACCCGCGCCACGGTGTGCCCACCGGGCCGCCGACCGCTCTCCCCCCGGCAGCCCCGCGCCGCCCCACACCCGGCTGCCCCGCCTACCTCATCCACACCTCCGGCTCCACCGGGACCCCCAAGGGCGTGGTGGTCACCCACCGCAATGTCACCCGGCTGCTGTCCACCACGGCACACCACTTCGACTTCGGCCCCGACGACGTCTGGACCCTCTTCCACTCCTACGCCTTCGACTTCTCGGTGTGGGAGCTGTGGGGCGCCCTGCTGCACGGCGGGCGGCTGGTCGTCGTCCCCGAGGAGACCGCCCGCTCGCCCGAGGACTTCCTGGACCTGCTGGTCGAGGAGCGGGTCACCGTCCTCAACCAGACCCCCTCGGCCTTCGCCCAGCTCGCCGCGGCCGACGCGGACCACCCCGCCACGGGCGACCGGCTGGCCCTGCGCCACGTCATCTTCGGCGGCGAGGCACTCGAACCCTGGCGGCTGTCCACCTGGTACGCGCGGCACCCCGACCACACGCCCCGCCTGGTCAACATGTACGGGATCACCGAGACCACCGTGCACGTCACCCACCACCGGGTCGGCCACGCCGCCGACCCCGCCGCGGACGGGAGCGGGGGCGTCATCGGCGAGGCCCTCCCCGACCTGAGGGTGCGGCTGCTGGACGCCGCGCTGCGCCCCGTCCCGGACGGCGTACCGGGGGAAATGTACGTCTCCGGCCCCGGCGTGGCCGACGGCTACTGGCGCCGCCCCGCCCTCACCGCCGGACGGTTCGTCGCCGACCCCGACGGAGCCCCGGGCAGCCGCGTGTACCGCAGCGGCGATCTGGCCCGGCGCCGGCCCGACGGCACGCTGGAGTACCTGGGACGGGCCGACCGGCAGGTGAAGGTGCGCGGCCACCGGGTGGAGCCCGGAGAGGTCGAGGCCGCACTCGTCCGGCTGCCGGGCGTACGCGACGCCGCCGTCCTGCTGACCGAGTACGGGCCGGGGGACCGGCGGCTGGTCGCCCACCTGGTGGCCGACCCGCAGAGCGCGGCCCGCGCTCCCGAACGGGCCGCCGCGGTCCTGCCCGCCCACCTGCTGCCGTCCGTCTGGGTCACCCTGGACTCCCTGCCCCTGACGCCCAACGGCAAGCTGGACCGGCACGCGCTGCGGGAGGCGGGCGCCGAGCACCCGGGACACGTCCGCGCGCCCCGGAACGCCACCGAGACCACGCTGCGGGACCTCTTCGCCGAGGTGCTCCGCCTCGGACCGGACCGGGTCGGCGTGGACCGGGACTTCTTCACCCTCGGCGGCGACTCCCTGCTCGCCAACCGGCTGGCCGCCCGGGTCCGTGCCGTGCTGTCCCGGGACCTCGGGGTGCGGGACGTCTTCGAGCACCCGTCGGTGGCCGAACTGGCGGCACGGCTCGGCGAGGTGGGCGGCGAAGGGGCGCCGCGGCCGGGACCCCTGCCCCGGCCCGCCAGGGTGCCGGTCTCCTACGCCCAGCGCGGGCTGTGGTTCCTGCACCGCCTGGAACGGCACAGCCCCGCCTACCACGTCCCCCTCCTGGCCCGTCTGGAGGGACCGCTGGACGTCGACGCGCTCCGCGCGGCCGCCCGGGACGTGCGGCACCGGCACGAGATCCTGCGCACGACCTTCCCCCACGACGGCGACGAACCGCGGCAGTGCGTCCAGGCCGCGACCGGGGACGACGCGACCGATCCGCTGACCGTCGTCCCGGTGACCGAGGACACGGGCGAGGACACGTACGAGGAGGAACTGCGCAGGCCCTTCGACCTGGCGACCTCCCCGCCCTGGCGGCTGACGCTGCTGCGCCGTTCCCCGTCCGACCACACCCTGCTGGTCGTCCTCCACCACATCGCCGCCGACCAGCACGCGCTGGGCCCCCTCACCCGTGACCTCGCCACCGCCTACGAGAGCCGCCTGCGCGGCCGGGAACCGCAGTGGGCGCCATTGCCCCTCCAGTACGCCGACTTCACCCTCTGGCAGCGCGCCCGGCTCGGCGACCCCGGCGACCCGGACAGCCTCCTGTCCCGCGAACTCGACCACTGGCGGCAGACCCTGCACGGCGCGCCCGTCGAGACCCCGCTTCCCGCCGACCGCCCCGGCCTGCCGGACGCCGACCGGCCCGGCGACGCCGTCGGCTTCCACTGGGGGCCCCGACTGGGCCGGCGCCTCAAGGAGCTGGCCGCCGCGCGGGGCGCCACGACCTTCATGGCGCTGCACGCCGCCCTCGCATGCGCGCTGAGCCGGTGGGGCGCGGGCACGGACGTGGTGGTGGGCACCGTCGGCGCGGGACGGGAGGATCCGGCGCTGGACCCGCTGGTGGGCTACTTCGCCCAGGCCCTGCCGCTGCGCCTGGACCTGTCCGGCCGACCGGGGTTCGCCGCCGTGGTGGACCGGGCCCGTGCCGCGGACCTGACCGCCTTCGCCCACGCCCGGGCCCCCTTCGACCGGATCGTGGAGGCGGTGGGCCCACCCCGGGAACCCGGGCGGCACCCGCTGTTCCAGGTCATGCTGAACCACCGGTCCGGGCACCGGCCCGTACTGGCGCTCGCGGGTACCGAGGCCACCGAGCTGCCGCCGCGCCGCTCCCGGGCCAAGTTCCCGCTCCTCTGGGACGTCACGGAGGAGACCGACGGCGCGCTGCGCGGCTGCCTGGAGTACGCCACCGACCGGTTCGACCGCCGCACCGCCGAGGCACTGCTGGACTCCCTGCGCCTCTTCCTGGACGCCGCCCTCGACGGGCCCGAGGAGCCCTTCACCGACCTGCCCTGCCCTCGCCCCGGGGACGGGGTGACCCACCGGCGGACCCCGCCTCCCGCCGACCGTCCGGAACCCGCGCCCCCGGAGGAGACCCCGGCGGCACAGTCGGCGGCCGAGGAACTCCTCCGCTCCCTGACGGCCACCCTGCTCAACCTGCCCTCCGTCGACCCGGACGCCAACTTCTTCGGCCTCGGCGGGGACAGCATCCTCGCCGTCCAACTGGCCGCCCGCGCACAGGGCGCGGGGGTGCTGATCGGCCCCAAGGACGTCTTCGCCCACCAGACCCCCCGCGCACTGGCCCGGGTCGTCCAGGGCCGGGTACGCCCCCTCACCGCCCCGTCCGCGCCCTCCCACGACCCCGGACCGCTGGAGCCCACCCCGGTGATGGACTGGCTGGCCTCGCTCGGCGGCGGCGCCGAGGGCTTCGCCCAGTCCGTGGTGTGCCCGCTGCCCGACACGGTCACCACCGCCACCCTGCGCGACGCCCTCCAGCAGGTCGTCGACCACCACGACGCCCTGCGACTGCGGCGCACCGCCGTGCGGGACGGGCAATGGGCCCTGGAGGTGCGCCCACCCGGCACCGTCCACGCCGGTGAGGTGCTGCGCCGCGTCGACCTCGCCCGGGAGGGGGCCGACCGCCAGGAGGACCTGGACGCACTGATCGAGCACGAGCGCCGCAGCGCCCGCCGGCACCTCGATCCCGACCGGGGAGACATGGTGCGCGCCGTGTGGTTCCAGGGCGCGCGCACCGACCTCCTGCTGCTGGTGATCCACCACCTCGCCGTCGACGGGGTCTCCTGGCGCGTCCTCCTGCCCGACCTGGAGCGGGCCCACCAGCACGCGCTGCGGGGCGAGCGGGCCCCGCTCCCGGCGGTACGGACGCCGCTGCGTGCCTGGACCCGGGCCCTGCGCGAGGCCGCAGCGTCCGAACCGGTCCGTGCCGACGAGACCTGGTGGCGGCAGCGCCTCGACCGGCCCCATGCCCGCCTGGGCGCACGGGCCCTGGACCCCGCGCGCGACACCGCGGACCGGGCCGGGCGGCTCAGCACCACCTGGGACGAGACTTGGGTGGAGGGCCTGCTGACGGCCGTACCGGCGGGCTTCGGCGCCCGCGTCCCCGAGGTGCTGCTCGCCGCCCTGTCCCTCGCGCTGCGCCGCTGGCGGGGCAACCCGGACGGCACCCCGGTCCTCGTCGACATCGAAGGACACGGGCGCCGCACCGCGCTGGAGGGGCTGGCCGACCTCGACCTGTCCCGCACCGTCGGCTGGTTCACCACCCTCCACCCCGTGCTGCTGGACCCGCCGGTGAGCGGGGGCGCCGAACGCGACGAGCTGTCCCGGGCGGTCAAACACGTCAAGGAGAGCCTGCGCGAGGTGCCCCACGACGGGCTCACCCACGGGCTGCTGCGCCAGGCCGGGCGGCTGCCGACGGCCCGGGCCCCGCTGGCCTTCAACTACCTGGGCCGCTTCGACACCGAGGAACCCGCCCCCTGGAACCCGCTGCCCGGTTCGCTGCGCGGCGATGCCGACCCCCGCCAGCCCCTGGGCCACACCCTGACGCTCGACGTCTTCGCCGAGCGAGGCCCCGACGGGCCGCGGCTGCGCGCCGAGTGGACCTGGCCGTCGGAGGTGCTGACCGCCGACCAGGTGCGGGAACTGACCGAACTGTGGCACACCACGTTGGGGCGGCTGGTCCACCACCACCCCGGCACCGGTCCTGTCCGGTCCACCCCCTCCGACTTCCCCCTGGTCCGGGTCGACCAGGGCCGGATCGAGGAGTGGGAACGGCGGTACGGGCCGCTCTCCGACCTGCTGCAGGCCGCGCCGCTCCAGCAGGGGCTGCTCTTCCACGCCCTGTACGGCGCCGACGCACCGCGGGCGGACGAGCCGCGGCAGGACCCCTACCTCGTCCAGCTCGGCCTGGAGCTGACCGGCGACGTGCGGCCGGAACGGCTGCGCGCGGCCGCCCGGTCGCTGCTCCGCCGCCACCCCCACCTGTCCGGCTGCTTCCCCCCGGACGCGGGGGACCGGCCGCTGTACCTGATACCGGCGGCCGAAGGCCCGCTGCCCTGGCGCACCGCGGACCTCACCGCCGTGCCCGGTGACGGACTCGCCGACCGGCTGCGCCAGGAGGAGCGGCGGGAACGCGAGCCGTTCGACCCCGGACGCCCGCCGCTGCTCCGGTTCGCCCTGCTGCGGACCGGGGCACGGCGGTGGCGGCTGGTCTTCACCCACCACCACCTGCTGCTGGACGGCTGGTCCGTGCCGCTCGTCCTCGGCGAGCTGCTGGACGCCGCCACGGTCCCCGAGGGCTCCGAGGCCGGGCAGCACGCCCCCGCCTACCGGGAGTACGCCCGGTGGCTGGCCACCCGCGACCGGGCCGCCGCCGCCGAGGCGTGGCGCGCGGAGCTGGCGGGCGTCGAACCCACCCGGGTGGCCGACCACGCCCCGGGCACCCCCGCCGCCCTGAGCCACCGGTTCGAACTGCCCGAGCGGCTCGGCCACGCGCTCACCGCGCGCGCCGCCCACTGGGGCGTGACCGTCAACGCCCTCGTCGAGTCCGCCTGGGGCATCCTGCTGAACCACCTGACGGGCGAGGAGGACGTCGTCTTCGGTGTCACCGTCGCCCAACGTCCTCCCGAGGTGGCCGGGGTGGAACGGCTCATCGGGCTGCTGCTGAACACCGTGCCCACCCGCGTCACCGTCCGCCCCGGACAGTCGGCCGGGCAACTGGCCCGGCGGGTCCACGCGCGCCGGGCCGACCTGCTGGACCACCAGCACCTCGGCCTCACCGCCATCGAGGAGGCCGTGGGCACCACCGGGCTGTTCGACACGTCGGTGGTCTTCGAGAACTACCCCCTGGACGAGGACGCCTGGACCCGGCTGCCCGACGGCGTCCGGGTGACCGGGACCCAGGTGCGGGACGGCACCCACTACCCGCTCAGCCTCGTGGTCCTGCCCCGGGCCGGCCGGGTGGAGTGCCGGCTGTACACCAGGCCCGGAGCGCTGGACGACCGCGCCGCCCCCACCGAGCTGGCGGACCTCTTCGTCGCCGCCTGCCACGCCCTCGTGGAGGACGAGCGACAACCCCTGGCACACGTCCGGCTCCTCCCGGCCCACCGGCGGGCCGGCCTGCTCGCCGCCGGTCGGGGGCCGTCGTCACCGGTGGGGGACGACGACCCCCAACTGGCCCAGGTCTTCGAGGCCCGGGCCGCCGCACATCCCACCCGCACCGCGCTGTGCCACGCCACGCTGACCCTCACCTACGGTGAACTCAACGCCCGGGCGAACCAGTTGGCCCACCACCTTGCCGAGCAGGTCCCTCCCGGCACCCCGGTCGCCGTCGCCCTGGACCGCTCGCCCGAGGTCGCCGTCTGCTTCCTGGCCCTGGCGAAACTGGGCGCCCTCTGCGTCCCCCTCCACTCCGGCTTCCCTCCGGAGAGAATCCGGGCCATCCGCGAACTGACCGGCGCCCGGCTGCTGCTGGACTCCGTACCGGACGAGGAGACCCTCGCGACCCGGCCCTCCATCGACCTGGGACGCACCCTGCCCGGAAACCTCGCGGCCTGCGTGATGTTCACCTCCGGGTCGTCCGGCGAGCCCAAGGGCGTACGGCTGACCCACCGCAACATCCTCAGCCGAGCCCTCGACCCGGCATGGCGGGGCGAGGGCCAGCAGTGCGTCCTCCAGCACTCCCCGCACTCGTGGGACGCCGTCGTCTACGAGCTGTGGATGCCCCTGCTCACCGGCCGACGGGTACGGGTGGCCCCGCCCGGCGAGATGGACGGCGCGGCCCTGCGCCGGGCCGTGCGGGAGGGCGGCGTGACCGCGGCCTTCCTGACCGCCGGACTGCTGGACGTCATCGCCGAGCAGGACCCCGGAGCGCTCGCCGGACTGCGGCGGCTGGTCACGGGCGGCGACGTCGTGTCACCCGCCTCCGTGGAACGGGTGCGCAGGCACCACCCGGAGCTGGAGGTCAGCCACCTCTACGGGCCGGTGGAGAACACCACCTTCTCCCTCGGGCACGAGGTCCCCCTCGACGCCTCCGGCCCCGCACCCCTGCCGATCGGCACCCCGGTGCCCGGCTGCCGGGTCACCGTCCTGGACACGGCCCTGCGACCGGTGCCGCCCGGGGTGCCGGGGGAGATCCACCTGGCCGGCGACGGGCTGGCCGAGGGGTACCACGACGCCCCGGCCGCCACCTGCCTGCGCTTCGTCGCCGACCCGTACGGCCCCGCCGGGTCCCGCACCTACCGCACGGGAGACCTGGGCCGCTGGGACCGGGAGGGACGGCTGCACTTCCTGGGCCGCGCCGACCGGCAGGTCAAGGTGAACGGCTTCCGCATCGAACCGGGCGAGGTCGAGGCCGCGCTGCGCGCCGAACCCGGGGTCGGCGCCGCCTGGGTGATCGTCCGCGGCGAGGGCGCCGCCGAACGCTCCCTGGTCGCCTACGTGATGGGCGCGGACGGCGCCGTGGACCCCACGTCGCTCCGTACCCGCCTGGCCGCGCGGCTGCCCCGCCACATGGTGCCCGCCGTGGTGGTACCGGTGACCGAGCCGCCCCTGAGCGCCAACGGGAAGGTCGACCGGGACGCGCTGCCCGCGCCCGGGCGCCCGGCCGCCGCCGACGCCCGCACACCCCGTGCCGAGGTGTTGGCCGCCGCCTTCGCGGCCACCCTCGGTCTGCCGTCGGTCTCCGTCGACGAGGACTTCTTCGGCCTCGGCGGCAACTCGCTCACCGCCATCCGGCTGGCCGGCCGCATCCGCGCCGCCCTCGGCCTCCCCGTCTCGGTACGGGACCTGTTCGAGGCACCCACCGTCGCCGAACTCGACAGGCGGCTGCCCGACGGTGCCGCCCCGGTGCGGCACCCGGAGGACGGGACGGCTCCCGAACGCCCGGAACACATCCCCCTCTCCCCGGCCCAGCTCCGCCTGTGGACCGCCAACTACCTGGGGGAGCGACGCCCCACCTATCTCACCTCCCTCGCCCTGGAACTGCGCGGCCCTCTTCGGCGGACGGCGCTGGAGGAGGCGCTGGGCGACGTGGTGGCCCGGCACGAGGTGCTCCGGACGGTCCTGCCCTACGGTCCGCAGGGCCCCGAACAGCGGGTGCTGCCCCGCGAGGACGCGGCGCCCGCCCTCCGCCACCTCGACGTCACCCCCGACGAGGAGCGCTCGGTCGTCGAGGCCGAGCTGTCCCGCGGCTTCGACCTGCTGACCGAGACGCCGCTCCGCGCCCTGCTGCTGAGCACCGGCCCGGAACGCCACCTGCTGCTGCTCGTGGTGCACCACGTGGCCGTCGACGGCCACTCCCTGGGCGTGCTGCGCGACGACCTGCGGCACGCCTACGCCGCCCGCCTGGACGGCGCGGCCCCCCGGTGGGCGGCCCCCGCCCCGCAGTACGCCGACCACACGCTCCGGCTGGCCGGGCGCCGGGGGGACGAGAGCGACCCCGACAGCCCCGCCGCCCGCCAGGCACGCTACTGGTCGGCCGAACTGAAGGGCGTACCCGACCAGTTGATCCTGCCCGGCGCGCCCCCTCGGACCGGACGCTCCGACGGCCGCGCCGGCCAGGTCCCCCTCTCCTGGGGGCCGGACGAGCACCGCCTCCTGGAGGAGGCCGCCACGCGCTACGCCGCGAGCCCCTACATGGTGCTGCACTCCGCCCTGGTAGCCGCCCTCGGCCAGCTCGGCGCCGGGGAGGACATACCCGTGGTGGTCGCACTGAGCGGCCGGGACGACGACGGGGTGGACGGCCTGGTGGGATGCGTCACCAACCCCGTGGTGCTCCGCGTCCCCACCGACGGAGCCCCCGACGGCCAGGAGCTGACCGCCAGGGTCCGCCGACGCCTGCTGTCCGCCCACGCCCACCAGGACCACCCCTACGAACAGGTGGTGGAGGGCCTGGCGCGGGACCGCGCCCACCAGGGACGGGGCCTGTTCACCGCAGCCTTCTCCTACCTGCGCGTCGACCCCCCGGGCCGCTGCGACGGCCGGTGGGCGGGCGGCCTCCGGGTGGACCACCGCGTCCTCCCGGTCACCCACACCGGCCAGGACCTGCTGCTGCAACTGCGCGACACGCGCGACGCCGACGGCGGCCCCGCCGGCCTGGACGGTGAACTGATCCACGCACTCGACTACTGCGCCCCGGACACCGCCACCCGACTCGCCCGGCTCTTCGGCGAGAAACTGACGACACTCCTGGCCGATCCGGGGGCGCCGCTGATCAGCGGGTGAATTCCGGCCCCGGGGCGTCGTGCAGAGGTGTCACGCTCCATGGAACTCGGTGCAGCTCATTTCTCAGTCGCGCTTTCCTCCCGTTCCGACACCTACGAACCCGGAGCTGGTGCGGATGGCCATGGCGGCTGTCGGCCGGCCGCCCTACCCCGTCGCCGGTGAGGGGGCGGCTGCCAAGGAATCGGCGGCCTCCTTGCCGGAGTCGAGTACGTCCTCGCCGTAGATGTCCCGCAGCCAGTTGGTCTGGTAGATGGTGTCGAGGTAGCGCTCGCCGAGGTCCGGGCCGATGGCCACTGCGGTGAGTTCGCGTGCGTCATGCCGGGCCAACCAGTCCGCCGCGCCGCTGATCACCGTGCCGGTGGAGCCGCCGAACAGGAATCCGCGCCTGGCCAGACGATGGCAGGAGCGGATGGTGTCCGCCTCCTCGACACGAACCACCTCGTCGACATAGGACTCGTCGAGCAGCGGCGGGCGCATGCTCATGCCCAGCCCGGGAATCATCCGGCGGCCCGGCGCACCGCCGAAGGATACCGAGCCGACGCTGTCCACCGCGATGATCCGCACCCGCCGGTGCCATCTCCGGAAGTAGCGCGCACAGCCCATCAGGGTCCCGGTGGTGCCGGCGCCGACGAACAGCACGTCCAGCCGCGGGAACTGGCGGGCGATCTCCGGCGCGGTCGTGCGGTAGTGCGCCATCCAGTTGCCCGGATTGGTGTACTGGCTGAGCCACACATACCGGTCGTCGGAGGCGCACAGCTCGCGGACGTAGTCGAGCCGTGCGGCGAGGAAACCGCCGTTGGCCTCCTGCTCGGCGATCACGTGCACCTGGCTGCCCAACGCCTCCATCATCATTCTGTTCGACAGATTGCCGCGGGAGTCCGTCACGCACAGGAACGGGTAGCCCTTGCTCGCCGCGATCACGCTCAGCGCCACGCCGAGGTTTCCGGACGAGGACTCGACCAGGATCGATTCCGGTGTCAGGATTCCATCCCGCTCAGCGGCCTCCACCATCTCGGTCGCGGCCTTCAACTTGATCGAGCCGGCGAAGTTGAAGCCCTCACACTTCAGGAAGAGCGAGTGCCCGAAGATCGACCTGAGGTCGACATAGAGATCCTCCTCGTTGAAGGCGTAGGGAGCGGAAATGACGGGCACGATGGTCTCCTCTGTCTGGAGCAGAGCACTACCGGAACTTCCGTCCGGCCGTGGGCGGGTTCCTCGCTTGTGCGGGCGAGACTCCCGTGTCCAACCAGGGGGGACGGCGCCCTGCGTCAGTGGCCGCTGTCTCATGCATCGGGACCCGCTGCGACGTGACCGGTGGTCTCTCCTGGGATCAGCCTTGAAGCAGCCTCCTGGACTCTCGGCCCGCTCATCCGTACCGGCTCAGTTCGTGGAAGAAGTCGTCGATCACGTGCAACTCTCCGGAGCGGGCCACTTCGGTGTACACGTACTTGCCCACCGCGAGGTCGAGCACCCCGAGGCCGAAGGGCGAGAACACCACCGGCCGGTCCGTCGGCACCGTCACCCGCCCGGCCATCACGTCGTCCAACGTGCCGTGCAGGAAGTCCCGGTTGCCGGTGAGTTGCTCGGCCAGATGCGGTGAGGTGTCGGCCTTGAGGCAGTGCTCGACGTCATCGACGATGTTGGTCGAGGCGAGCAGGATCTCCGGCGCGAGGTCGCGCAGCGACACATGCAGCACCAGCGGATTGTGTGCGAACCACGACGGGTCACTGACGTGCGGCTGACCGGCGACCGTGGCGAAGACGACCAGGTCGCTGTTTCGGATCAACTGCTCGGCGCTGTCGTGCACGGTGATTCGGCCGGGGGTGTCCGACTGCTCCAGGTAGCAGCGGAAGCCTGCCGCGCTGTCGGCGGACAGGTCGTGTACGCCGATCTCGTCGAACGACCAGCCGGTGCCGATCAGGAAGGTGTGGATGTAGCGGGCGATCAGGCCCACCCCGAAGAACCCGACGCGCGTCGGTCGCGGCCTCTCGCGGCTGAGCCAGTCGGCCGCCGACGCCGCCGACGCGGCCGTCCGGGTGGCGCTGATGATCGAACTCTCCAGACAGGCGAACGGGTAGCCGGTGTCATGGTCGTTGAGGATCAGCACGGCCGATGCCCTTGGAATGCCGGCCGTCACGTTCTTCGGGAAGCTGGAGATCCACTTCAGGCCGTCCACCCGTGTGTCCCCGCCGATCGAGGCGGGCAGCGCGATGATCCGGGAGGACGGGCGGTCGGGGAAACGCAGGAAGTACGACGGCGGGTTCACCGAATCACCGGCCCCGTGCGCCCGGTAGGTGCTCTCGACCAACTCCGTGATCCGCTTCTCGCATCCGCGCAGCGCGCGCCGGACCTGGGCACCGGAGATCACCGCGAACGGTGGCACGGTGATCGGTGCGACGCCCGCGGGCTCGCTCGCGGTGGAATCGACGGTGGTCATCGCGTGGTCACCTCCACGGTCGGCGAGCAGTCGGCCAGACGCACCGGTTCGGCCATGGCGACGAGCACCTCGCGCGGTCCCTCGAAGGGCTCCCTGCTGTGCGCGGTGCGGACGTTGTCGACGAGCATCAGGTCGCCGGCCCGCCACGGTTCGCGTGCGGTGTTCGCCTCGTAGACGCTGTTGAGCAGCTGGACGACGTCCTCGCCGATCGGGTCGCCGTTGCCGAAGCGGGTGTTGAACGGCAACCCGTCGGCGCCGTAGACGTCCACCAAGTACTCGTGCACCTCCGGGGCCATCGTCCACTCGTTGAGGAACGCGACCTGGTTGAACCAGCAGCGTCGGCCGGTGACCGGGTGGCGCACCACGGCGCTGCGGCGCTGCCTGGTGCGCAGTCCACCGTCGGGCTGCCACTCGAACGCGATCGCGTTGGCGCGGCAGTAGCGCTCGACGGCGCCCCGGTCGTCAGTGCCGAAGGCCTCGGCGACGGACGCGCCGATCTCGTCGTTGTAGCTGCGGGTGAGCAGCCAGCCCTCGCGCTCGAACCGCTCGGTCAACTCGGTGGGCAGTGCGTCCAGCACGGTCGGTGAGTCGGCCACCGCGGTCGCCCCGCCGACGGTGGGCGCACTGAGACAGGCGAACATCATCAAGCCGGGGAACTCAAGCCTGTAGCTCAGTTCGTGGTGCATACACATGGGCTGGTTCGGCGGCCACTTCGATGAGGAGTACACCCCCTCGGAGTGGGTCTGCCGGGGCGCGAAGGCCTCCTGCTCGGTCATCAGACCGGTGGCCAGCTTCGAGAAGACGGCTCCGGTCTCGGCCGCATCGCGCAGCCCGAGACCGCGGACCAGGACCGAACCGTACTCGGCGACGACTCCGCGCAGCGCGTCCCGGTGCGCGGCCGCCCAGGCCGGCGCGTCGCCGTTGGCCTCGGCCCGCAACCGTGGGGGTGCGCCGGAATTCAGTTCCACGTCGACCAGCAACGCCGTGGATGTGAACGACATCTCGTTTTCCTTTCAACTGACACTCAGGAAGAAGCGGACAATTCGGAGGCTTGCAGTACGGCCTTCGCTGCCTCGACCGGACGGGTACGCAGGAAGTAGTGGCCGCCGTCGGCGAGCTCGTGCAGGTCGACCCGCTCGGCCAGAAGCTGCCAGTCGAGGTACCGGCGCGGGTACTCCGCCGTGCTCGGGTCGTCCGCGGCGACGACCACGGTGGCCGGCGCGGAGAGCTTCCGCGCCGGCGGGCGTTCCAGGGCCTCGGCGAAGTAGTGGTGTGCGGACACGCAGTCGTGCCGGTACGCGGCGCCGACGTGCTCGGCGTGCTGCGCACCCAGCTCACCGAGCGAGGTGTGGCCGCCGTGCGTGCTCAGGCTCGCGGCGATCTCGGCGTCGCTCCGCCCGGTCAGCTCGGTGATGGAGGCGCGCCGGTCGTCGGCGTCACCGAGCAGTTGCGCGCCGAGGAACACCCGTTGGACGTCCACCCCGCGCTCCAGCAGCCTCCTGGCCGTCTCCACGGCCGGCGCGGTGCCCGAGGAGTGGCCCCACAGCAGGACCCTGGTCAGGCCACGCCCGGTGATCTCGTCGACGACCTGCTCGACCACCCGCGTCATCGGCGCGAGCGGCTCGGTCTCGGCGGCCACGTCGTGACCGGGCAGCTCGACGGCGTAGACCGCCGGTCCACCGTCCGGCAGCGCTCCGGCCATCGGCTGGAAGTTCACCGCGTTGCCGCCGGCGTAGGGGAAGCACACCAGGGCCGCGGTCCGCGCACCGTCCGCTTCCGACAGCGGCTGAAGCAGCCCGGCACGCCGTACGGACCTGCCGTCGATCAGCCCGGCCAGATCGGCGAGGATCGGGTGACCGGTGACATCCTTGAGGGACACCGCACGGTCCAGGACGATGGCCAGCCTTACTGCCGACAGCGATGTGCCGCCCCGGTCGAAGAAATGGTCCCGCCGTCCGATCCGGTCCTGCGGGATGCCGAGGACCTTCGCCCATGCGGCCGCCAACTGCTGTTCGGTCGGCGTATCCGGCGCGCGGTAGTCGTCCCGGACGACGTCGAGTTCTCCGGCGAGTGCCTGCAGGGTCCTTCTGTCGATCTTGCTGTTGGCCGTCAGCGGCAGTGCCTTCCGCCAGTGAAAGGCCGACGGGACCATGTACGCGGGCAGCGACTCGCCGAGCCGGTCCAGCAGGACGTCGGCCTCGATCGGCTGCCGACCGGAGTAGAACGCCACCAGGTGCTTGCTCCGGTCGGCCCGCTCGGTGACCACGACCGCACCGTCGCGAACACCGGGCACCCGCAGCAGGGTGTTCTCGATCTCGCCGATCTCGATCCGGAAGCCACGGATCTTCACCTGGGTGTCGCGGCGGCCGAGGAACTCCAGCTTCCCCCCGGGCGTCCAGCGGCCGTAGTCGCCGCCCCGGTAGAGGCGGGAGCCCTCACGGTGCGGATCGGCCAGGTAGGCCTGCCGGGTGCGCTCGGGGTCGTTGACGTATCCGCGGCCGACGCAGACGCCGGAGAAGACGATCAGGCCGGGGGCTCCGAGCGGCACCGGGTTCAGGTGCTCGTCGACGACGTAGACGCGCACGTTGTTGACCGCGGGGCCCAGCAGGACCCGGTCTCCGTCGGGCACGCGGTCCATGACCTCGTGGTTGGTGTCGTCCGAGGTCTCGGTCAGCCCGTAGGCGTTGACCAGCTTGATCCCGGGCCGGGCGGCGAACCAGCGCTGCACGAGCTCCTTCTTCAGCGCCTCGCCCGTGACCGACACGCACCGCAGGTCCGGCAGCTCGCGGGGGTGCTGCTCCAGCCAGGACACGACCACGTCCAGGTAGGAGGGGACGACCTGGAGGACGGCTACCCGGCCGTCGACGATCCTGTCGACGAACCGCTGGACGTTCAGGATCACCTCCTGCTCCACGAGCAGGGTCCGCCCCCCGACCAGGAGCCCGGACACCAGTTGCCACAGCGAGATGTCGAAGCATTGGGGTGCGGTCTGGGCGACCACCTGTCCCTCGCCGATCTCCAGGTCGTCGATCTTGGCGTAGAGGTGGTTCAGCATGCCCGCGTGCTCGCACATCGCGCCCTTGGGCTCACCCGTGGAGCCGGAGGTGAAGTAGATGTAGGCGAGCTGGTCCGGTGCGATGTGGAGGCCCAGATCATCGTCGGCGTGGTCTTCCTCGTAGGCGGCGCCGACGAAGAGCTTTTGGACCCCGGACAGCGAGTCGAGGGCCTGGTCGAGCGTGGAGGTGCTGCCGGGTTCGGTCAGCACGAGCCCGCATGCGGCACGGGAGAGCATGGTCGCGAGACGGTCGGCCGGGAAATGCGGCTCGACGGGCAGGTACACACCGCCGGCCTTGAAGACCGCGAGGACGGCGGCCATCCAGTCCAGGTTGCGCTCGGTCGCCACCGCGACGACACCTTCGGGGCGCAGCCCCCGCGCCAGCAGGGCTCGTCCCACCCGGTTGGCGCGCGCGTTGAGTTCCCGATAGGTCAGTTGCTGCTCCCCATGCACCGCGGCGACGGCGTCCGGGTGTGCCGCCACCCGCTGCTCGAACAGTTCGTGGAACCGGTGGTCCGGCAGTTCCCGGCGTGGACCGGCGAGTGATTCGAGCTGGAAATGGAGTTCCTCGGCGGAGAGCAGGTTCTGCCGCCCGTGCCCGGCGTCCGGATCGGCGGCGATCAGCGCGAGTGCGGTGAGGTGGTAACCGGCGATCCGGACGGCGCAGTCCTTGTCGAGCGCGTCGGTCCGATAGCGCAGCCGCAGCACGAGGTGGCCGCCGCGTTGCGAAAATCCCACCCACAGCACGGTGTTGCCGGCGACTTCGCCGCCCACGCCGTGCGGATCGAACACGGCCTCGATCGGCGGCTCCGCCAGGCCCAGTTCGCACCTGAGTTCATCGACCGGGTAGTCCTTGTGCGACAGCAGGTCCGACGCGACTCGATGAGCGTCCAGCAGCAGCGTCCGCCACGAGCCGGGCTCGGTCGTCAGCCGGCAGAGCAGCGGTCGGCCGCCCTCCGCGGTGACGTATCCGGTTGCGACCTCGTGCTCGCCGGACAGCGCGGCGAGCACCTTGGAGTGCGCTGCCAGCAGTACCGAGTCGAGCGGTAACGCCAGGTCCTCGGCCAGCCGGCCCAACGCCGCGACAACGTCGTCCGGGACCGGCGCCTCGTGTTCGCCGACGCCCTTCACCGGATCGAGCGTCCACCGCGGGATTTCGGTGGATCCACCGGCGGCGAGCACATCGCGCCAGTACTCCCGGCCGGCCTGCGCTTGCGTTCCCATCTGGTCGTCCCTCTCCATTCGCCTTCGTCACCGTGCTGTTCAGCGCCGACAAGGGGGGAGCCGCTATCCCGTCCGCGTCAGTGCCTCGGGCTGATGAGGGGCGTCTCGCATCTCCGTGGCGGGGTTTCCTCCCCAGCGTGCGTGCTGCGGGACCTCCTCGCCCTTCATGAGGAAGGAGTCGGGTGCGAGCACCGCGCCCGTGCCCATCGTCACGCCGTAATGGACGTGGGCTCCCACGCCGATGGTGCAACCGGCGCCGAGGGTGCTGCGATCGGATTTGAAGGTGCCGTCCTCCTGCGAGTGGCACTGGATCTTGCTTCCCGCATTGAGCGTGCAGTCGTTCCCGATGGTGGTGAGCGTCCGCTCCGTCACGTAGCAGCCGTCATCGAAGACCCTGCTGCCGATCCGAACCCCCAGCATCCGCCAGATCACGTTCTTGAAAGGGGTGCCGTTGAAGATGTCGAGGTAGTTGTCGGGCACCTTCCAGAGGCGCTCGTGCCACCAGAAGTAGGGGTCGTAGATGGAGCACACCTGCGGTTGCAGCGCGCGGAATGCCGCGATGCCGCGCTCCACCAGTACGAAGTAGACAGCGGTGAAGCCGAGGCTGAGCACCAGGAACGCGGCGATCAGCACATGCCCGTAGGAGTCGTACAGCTCGGCGCTCGCCAGGCCGAGCATCGTGAGCGCGAAGAAGTGCAGCCACCGCACGAGCAGGAAGAAGATCATCGAGCGGATGTTGTAGTGGTTCTTCGCAGCGAGGTTGCGGCGCAACGTGTCGCCGGCGCGCAGATGGTCGAACCGGGAATCGCGCTCGACCGACCGGGGAATCTCGAAGCACGGCGAACCGAGCAGGCCCACCCCCTCGCGCACCTCGCCTTCGAGCGGAACCATCACCTTCGTCGCGAGGAGACAGTTCTCACCCGTCCTGGCCCCCGAGGGAAAGGCGATGTTGTTCCCGAGGAAGTTGTGTGACCCGATCGAGGCCCGGGACACCCGGAAGGACGTGCTCGAATAGTCGGCGTTGATGATGGAGAGCCCGTCGGCGACCATCGTTCCGCTTCCGACCGAGCACAGGAACGGGGTCTCGTGCTGCACCTCCGTGCCGAAGTTCGACCCCGTCTGCTCGACCCGGGACAAGTCGTATCCGATGCCGCGCAAGTAGTGGACGATGTAGGAGCTGTCACCCAACAGCCATGCGAAGAACTTGATGTTCGTCATCCGCCCGATCGCCCGGTGCGCCGAGTAGTGAAACCCGTACAGCGGATAGATCTTGTCCGGCTTGACGACGAGGTTGATCAGGCGCGGAACGGTGAACATCACGGCCAGGCCCACGACGACGAAGCCGAAGAACAGCAGCAGGGAAAGGACCAGCGCGTCGACGCAGAGGTTCAGTGAGGTGAGCTCCACCGTGCCCGGGCTCAGCCGGTTGCGCAGCGCCGGGACCAGGGTCACCAGCATGTACGCGCCCCCGACGGACAGTGGCACGTAGAGGAGCAACAGCTGGAGCACGGTGATGAGGCCGAAGCCGGCCCGGCGCAGCGTGCCGCATGGGGCCGGCCCGATCCTCAGGTAGTCGTGCTGCGTGAGCTGTGCCGGGGAGCCGTGCCAGTGCTGACCGTCCGGGACCGCCTGGCCGCTGTACAGCGTGGAGGTGTGCCCGAGTTGGGCCCCGTCGCCCATCGACGTGTCGATGTCGAGCACGGTCTTCTCGCCGATGAACACGTCCCGGCCGAGCGTGACCCGGCCAGTCTGGATACGCCCGGCGTGTGCCCGGTAGCAGAGGAAGAACGAGTCTTTGCGGATCACGGTGCCGGCGCCGACCGTGAGGAGGTCCGTGCACACCGGAACGCTGCGGGAGAGGATCGTGACCCCTTTGCCGATCCGTGCGCCCAGCGCCCGCAGGTACAGCACGTACAGGGGATTGCCGACGAAGAAGATCATCGGGTTGGCGTTGATCAGCACTTTGACGGTCCAGAAGCGCAGATAGGTCAGACCCCAGACCGGGAAATTTCGTGCTTTCCACCGGCCGATGAGGAGCCATTTGGCTGCGATGGGGAAGGTGCACAGACCGATGAAGCCGATGCCTCCGAAGACGAACGACCGCAGGTAGAGATCGATCACGCCCGACCCGGCGGAGACCCATGTATAGCCTCGGCCGGCAACAAGTCCGGCGAGGAAGGAGTACCCCAGGAAGAGCAGGAACTGCAGGGTTCCGCAGAGGGCGTACCGCGCCGTGCCGACCGGCGTCACCACCTCGGACGGCGTCGGGACCGACGGCTCGGCGGGGGCGTGATCCGCGAGCCCCGTCGCCAGACTGCGGATCGTCGGGTGCCGGTAGATGTCCTTCATCGACGCCGAGGGAAGGTCCGCTCGCTTCCTGACTTGTGCGCAGAAATGAGCCATCACCAATGAGTTGGCGCCGAGGTCGTCGAAGAAATGACTGTCGATCGACACCCGTTCGACGCACATGACGTCGGCCAGCACCTCGGCGAGGTCTTTCTCGATGCCGGTCTCCGGACTGGTGAACCTGCTTGTACCGATTGCGGATTCATCAGGGCCGGGCGTCAAGACATCGAGGGATTTCTCCTCCATGCGAGCTCCTTGAGGAACTTTCGAGCGCCGTCGCCATTACGGTGGGCGCTCCGTACTCGCGCTTTTCGATGGCTGGAGCGAGTGGTCCGGGAATCACGAGGTCGGGGTCTGCTGTCCGATCCCGAACCGCTGCCTCAGTCTTAGCTGTCCACCGGCGGGCTGCCACTCGAACTCGGTCGCATTGGCCCAGCAGTGGCCCTCCCGGTTCACTCCTCGCCCAGGGTCCTGCCCGGCGGGACGGCGACGAGTCGCGCGTGCGTCTCGCCGTGCTGCATGCGAGTGGTCCGTTCCCGATCCGGGAGGAGTCGCGCCGGGGTGCGGGGCGGTGGCGGTACCCCGGCCGTGCCGGTGCCCGAGGCGGAGACCGCCGTGACCTGGGTCGGGGATATCTGGGTGATGCTGGTCGTCGGTCTACTGCCGAATGTCACCTTGGTCGTGGAGGCAGGTTCGTTCCCGTGATGGTCACCAAGGTTCCACCGCCGGTGGGACCCTGGTCGGGGAAGAGGCATCTACGACGCTCCTTGTTCTCCGATGGAACATACCGGGACCGGTGGAACGCGCCCGGCCCGAGCGTTCGGCTTCCGCAGGAAAGGTCGGTTGTCGACGACGTCAAGTGACGCCGGGAGGTAGCACGCAGTTGTTGGCACTGCCGAGATTCCGGGGAAGCGGGCACATTAGGCCGCGGCTCGGGCCCCGGCTGCCGGAACTTCTTCTCGGACACGGAGAAGAACCGGCAAGCGCTGTCTGTTCTCAACTTCCTCGGCTGGGGATGGGCAGCCCGCCCGTTCGCCATTTCAGTGACCCACAGGGGGATTTGAGCGGCAAGGCTCATAACCTCGTATCACTCGAAGGTAGTAGTTGCCCGTCTTGTACGAGCGGACTTCACGCTCGGGCGGCTTGGTACCGCCGGATGGCCGTGGGCCTGCACCGTCTCGATGTGGATTCAAGCCGAACGGGCTGGTCACGTCCGGCCGGGGCCGATGCGGCTGCTGCGCCACGCCCGCCCGCACGCGGATGCCGTCCGTGACGACATCCGCATTTGCCCGTCGAACACCTGGGCACCGAGGCAGGCGTCCAGCGGCAGTACACCGGCACCGCGGGACGCATCGAGAACGCCCGGGTCGGCGTGTTCCTCGCCCACGCCACCAGCCGGGGACGGGCACTGATCGATGACCGGCTCGACCTGCCCGAGCACTCCTGGCGCACCGGTCCCGAGCGCCGCCAGGCGGCCGGGACACCCGGGACGGCGCGGTTCGCGACCGAGCCCCGTCCGGCCCGGGAGACGATCGCCGCCGCGCCGGATGCCTTGCGATGCACCGCATCCGACACCGCGCGCCGATCCGCCAGGGATGGCGGGACAGCCCTTGGGCGCTCCGGGAAGCGGCTCGTCCCACGCCCCTCGTATTCCTGATGTGCCGCCAGGTGAGTCAGCATCCGATCTTCGAGTCCGACACGTGCCAGTGTAAGGTGAACAGCGCCCCTGACCTGCAGAAAGCTGGCAGGGAGCCGTATTCCAGGAGTCCAAAATGCTGCGTACTCTGTTCAAGTCCAAGATCCACCGGGCCACCGTGACCCACGCCGACCTCCACTACGTCGGGTCCGTCACCGTCGACGCCGATCTGATGGAGGCGGCCGACCTGCTGCCCGGCGAGTTGGTGCACATCGTCGACATCGACAACGGCGCCCGGCTGGAGACGTACGTCATCGAGGGCGAGCGCGGCTCCGGCGTCATCGGCGTCAACGGTGCCGCCGCGCATCTCGTACACCCCGGCGACCTGGTCATTCTCATCAGCTACGCGCAGGTCGACGACGTCGAGGCGCGTACGCTGACGCCGCGCGTCGTGCACGTGGACGCGGACAACCGTATCGTCGGGCTCGGTGCCGACGCCTCCGAGCCCGTACCGGACGCCGCCACCGAGCGGAGTCCGTACGCCGTTCCCGTGGGGCGCCGGTCGTAACCGTTCCATCAACGAGGAGCACCCACCGTGGCAGAAGAGACCGGCCGGACCGAGGTCGACATCGAGATCCGTGACGACCGCGCGGGTGGCAACCTGCTCGCGTACGAGAACGACGAGGCCGCCGGAGTCATCGCGTACTTCGTGATGGAGGGCGAGCCCGCCGCGCTCGTCGCCGTGCACACCGTCGTCGAGCCCGGCCACGAGGGCAAGGGCATCGGGGGCGCCCTCGTCCGGGAGTTCTACGCCATGGCCGACAGGGAAGGGGTTCCCGTCGTCCCGCTCTGCCCGTACGCGGCGAAGTGGGCGCTGCGCCACCCCGATCTGGCCCCCGTGCCCCCGGCCGAACTCGTGGAGCGGGCGAAGGAGCAGCTCGAGTCGCACCCCGAGCTGTAGCGCGGGCCGTCGGTCACCGGCCCGTGACGGTTGCCGCCCGGCTCCCGCGGGCCGTACCGTTCGGCCGGTGACGCTCGCGCTTCTGCACACCTCCCCGGTCCACGTCCCGGTCTTCGACGCGCTCCGCGACGCGGACCATCCCGGACTCGTCCTGCGGCATCTCGTGGACGAGGACCTGCTGCGCCGGGCCGGGGAGCGCGGGCCCGGCGCGGTCTCGGCCGAGATACGGGAACGGCTCGCGGACGTCGCCGGCGAGGGCGCCACGGCCGTGCTCTGCACCTGTTCGACGATCGGCGGGGTGGCGGAGTCGACGGCGGCGGAGGTCGGTGTCCCGGTGCTGCGGGTCGACCGGCCGATGGCGGCGGCCGCCGTACGGCACGAGCGGGTGGTGGTGCTCGCCGCGCTGGCCGCCACGCTGGCGCCGACCGTCGCGCTGCTCGCCGAGGAGGCGGGGGAGCGGTCCGTCGACGTGCGTCCGGTCCTGGTGGAGGGGGCCTGGGAGCGCTTCGCGGCCGGTGACCGTGACGGCTTCCTGGACCTCGTCGCGGCAGCGGCCGACGCGGTGACGGCCGCCGATGTGATCGTGCTGGCACAGGCTTCCACGGCCGACGCCGCCGAACGCGTGAGCACCCCGGTCCCGGTGCTGTCCAGCCCTCGATCCGGCCTGGCCGCGGCGGCGGCGGCCGTCGCGCGCTGATCCGTCGGTGTCCGGGCGGCGGCGGAGCCGTGGCAGCCGTCGACCGGACGGATCATTCGGAACCCGTACGCCTGGGCTCACCGGGCGCGGGTGGCCGCTCCGGGGGACGGTGGAAGGAGATCCACCACGAAGCGCTCGGAGATCCGCGATGACCAACCCGTACCCCGACCCCGTGCCACCGGCGCCCACCCCCGGGCCGATGCCCGAGCCGCCGCCGATGCCGCAGCCACCACCGGTACCGCCCGGACCCGTACCGCCCGGTCCGGCACCCGACCCCATTCCGCAGCCACCCGCTCCGAACCCCGAGCCCGTGCCGGAGCCGGAGCCGTCGCCGCACCCGCCCGGCTGATATCCGCCGGACGCGGCGCGGGGGGCGCGCACCGGTCCGTGCGGCCGGTGCGCGCTCGTCGTGTGCCGGGTCCGCGCGGCCCGCTCGCGCGGGGGCGCGCCGGCCGGTGTCCTCGGCCCGGCTGCCCCGGGCGACGCGGTCGCGGGACGGCACGTCAGGCGATGATCGGGACCACGGCCTCCGGAGTGAGCATCCGGAACACGAACGATTGGTGGAAGTAGAGGTGGATGCCGTTCGCGTCGTGGTTCTGGTAGCCGATCGACAGGTCCTGGCCCAGGCGCAGTTCGAAGTCGCCGCCCCGGGTCGACAGCAGCACACCGCCCTTGACGGCGGGCGCCCACAGGATCTGGTCGTCGAGCAGCCGGGCCAGATGGGTGGCCACCGGGTACCCGTGGTCGGAGGTCTCGGTCGCCTCGGTGAAGGCGTCGGCGCCGAGCAGCAGCCGGTACGGCCCGTCGACACCGGCCAGGCGCAGCTGGGTCAGTGCCTGGCTCACGGTGGCCGGATAGTCGCGAGCATCGGCCGGCAGGGCCAGCGGCGGGTGCGAGGAGCCGTCCCGGAGTCCGGTGACGCCCGCCGAAGCGTATCCGTCGATGATCGTCATGTCCTCGGCGAACGCGCAGGTGCGGGCCGCGTCCTTGACGGGCTGCCAGTCGCTGTCGTCGGAACCGCGCTCGACGTCGTCCACGGCCGCCCGGGTCACGGTGAAGGGCACCCGCCACTCGATCACGGGCATCGAGGTACGGGCCCGCGCGATCACATCGGGCGTCGGCGGGTCGATGTCGCGCAGATGACCGTCGCCGACGGCCGCCAGCTCCGGCCCGGCCGGCGCGGTGACGTCGACGACGCGGCGCCCCGCCACATGGCGCCTGAAGGTGCGCCGGGCCTCTTCCTCGATCTGGGCCCAGGCGGCTTCGGTGACGGGGGCGAGTTCGCGGTGGAGATTGTTCATCACTGGGCGCTTTCGTGCAGGCTGCCGATGTGCAGCGATCCGTCGTCCGGCCGGATCGCGGCCGGGTCCTGCGCCGGCACGGGCACCGGTTCGGACGGGGTCCCCGCCGCGGCCGCGGCGGGCGACGGCGGCGGATCGGCGAAGAACCCGGCGCCGGGGGCGTAGAACAGCGTGCCGGTGACCGCCGTCGAGAAGTCGAGGATGCGGTCGTGCGTACCGGGCGGATCGCCCAGGAACATGTTGCGGAGCATCCGCTCGGTCACGTCCGGGTCGGCGGCGTAACCGATGAAGTACGTGCCGAACTCGCCCTGCCCGAAGCTGCCGAACGGCATGTTGGCGCGGAGGATCTCGCGGGCGGTGCCGTCCGGATCGGTGATCGTGTTGAGGGCGACATGGGAGTCGCCGGGCTTGATGTCGTCGGGGAGCTCGACATCGGTGAACTTGGTACGGCCGATGACGCGTTCCTGTTCCTCGGTGCTCAGTCCGTTCCAGGCCGCGAGGTCGTGCACGTACTTCTGCACGACGACGTAACTTCCGCCGGCGAAGTCGGGATCCTCGGCGCCGACCAGGGCCGCCGACCGGGCGTCCGCGCCGACGGGGTTCTCGGTGCCGTCGACGAAGCCGAGCAGATCCCGGTGGTCGAAGTAGCGGAACCCCTGCGTCTCGTCCACCACGCGCACCGCGGTGCCGAGCCGGTCGAGCAGCTGGGCCGCCCATTCGTAGCACACGTCCATGCGCTCGGCCCGGACGTGGAACAGCAGATCCCCGGGGGTGGACGGGGCATGGTGCCGGGTGCCGCGCAGTTCCCGGAACGGATGCAGACCGGCGGGGCGCGGCCCCGCGAACAGCCGGTCCCACACATCGGAACCGAAACCGGTGACGGTGGCCAGACCGGCGTCCGGGAACCGGAACCCGATGGAGCGGGCGATCGCCGACAGGTCCGGCAGCACCTCGCGCACGACGCTCTCACCACCGGGTTCGACCGTGGCGACCAGGATCAGCGCGGCGCTGGTCAGTGGCGCGACCACGGGCTGGGCGGCGACGGGTTCGGATTCCGGCGGGGCGTCGGGCATACGGGGGCTCCAGGAGGGGCGGTGGGCGCGGCTTCGGGCACGCGGACGTGCACACGCACGGCTTCGAGGGCGTATGCGCGGAGGCGTCCGCTGCCACTTACCCACACTTTCGCCACCCCCGCATCTCGGGAGCGCCCGGACGAGCGGCGCCGGTCCGGGCCCGCCGCGCCCGCGGGTCCCGCGGGTCCCGCGGGTCCCGCCATGCCCCTGCTCCGCCGTCCGCGGGTCCCGCCGTGATGCCGCGCCGCCGTGGTGCCGTGACGTCGCGCCACCGGGCTGTTGCGCGGATCCGTCGCGGGGCATCCCGGTCAGCCTGCTACGACCTCCGAACGGTCCCCGCCCCAGAGCGTGTGGAACGAGCCCGGGCGGTCCGCGCGCCGGTACGTGTGCGCGCCGAAGAAGTCGCGCTGCCCCTGCGTCAGCGCGGCGGGCAGCCGGTCCGCGCGGAGCCCGTCGTAGTACGCGAGCGCGGCGGCGAACCCGGGGGTCGGCACGCCCTGCCGGGCCGCCTCGGCGACGACCACGCGCCAGTCGTCCTGCGCCGCGCCGATCTCCTGGGCGAACCGCTCGTCGGAGAGCAGGCTCAGCAGCTCGGGGCGGGCGTCGTACGCCGCTCGGATCCGGTCCAGGAACGCTGCCCGGATGATGCACCCGGCCCGCCAGATGCCCGCCACCGCACCGAGATCGATGTCCCAGTCGTAGGTCTCGCCGCCCACCCTGATCTGGTGGAAGCCCTGCGTGTACGAGACGATCTTGGACGCGTACAACGCCTGTTCCACGCGGTCGGCGAAGGCTGCGGCCGCGGCCTCGTCGAGCGGTGCGGCGGACGGCCCGCTCAGGTCCTTCGCCGCCTCGCGCAGATCCGTGTGGCCCGACAGCGAGCGGGCGAAGACGGCCTCCGCGATACCGGAGACCGGGACCCCGAGGTCGAGCGCGATCTGCACCGTCCAGCGGCCGGTGCCCTTCTGCTCCGCCCGGTCCTGCACGATGTCGACGAACGGCTTCCCGGTGACCGCGTCGGTGTGGGCGAGGACCTCCGCCGTGATCTCGATCAGATAGGAGTCCAGACGGCCGGTGTTCCAGCGGCGGAAGGTCTCGGCGATCCGCTCCGGGGAGTAACCGGCCACCTGGCGCAGCAGGTCGTACGCCTCCGCGATCAGCTGCATGTCGGCGTACTCGATGCCGTTGTGGACCATCTTCACGAAGTGCCCGGCGCCGTCCGGGCCGATGTGAGTGGTGCACGGTGCGCCGTCCTTCGCCTTGGCGGCGATGCTCTCCAGCATCGGCCCCAGCGACTCGTAGGACCGAGCGGAACCGCCGGGCATGATGCTCGGCCCGTGCAGCGCGCCCTCCTCGCCGCCGGAGATGCCCACGCCCACGAAGTGGATGCCCCGCCCGCGCAGTTGCCTCTCCCGGCGGCGGGTGTCCTCGAAGTGCGCGTTGCCGCCGTCGATGATGACGTCGCCCTCTTCGAGGAGCGGGGCGAACTCCTGGATGACGGCGTCCGTCGGATCACCCGCCTTCACCATGATGAACACCCGGCGCGGACGTTCCAGCGCCGCGACGAACTCCTGCGGCGTGCGCGCGGCCACGAAGGAACCCTCGTTCCCGAACTCCTCGACCAGGGCATCCGTCTTCGATGTCGTCCGGTTGTGCACGGCGACCTGGAAGCCGTTGCGGGCGAAGTTGCGAGCGAGGTTGCGGCCCATGACCGCCAGCCCCGTGACGCCGATCTGTGCGGTACCGCTCATCAGTGTGTGCTCCGCAATCCGTGTCGGGAACCGGGTTCTCCAGTATGGGCGGGGAGCGGCGGGAGGGCCTGTTCTGTGTGGGCCGTCCGGGGATTCCCATGTGCATTGGGCAACTGCCCTGAGGCAGGCATGCATGGACTGCATGGTGCTCCGGTGGGGGTGGCGGATGGTGCGCGCGGGTCTCACGACCGAACGTGTGGTGGAGACGGCGGATCCGGCGGACTCCGTCGGCTTCGACCAGGTCACGATCTCCGCGCCGGCCCGAGGTTTCGGGGTGAGGGACGCCGGCCCGTACTCCCATGTCCGAAACCTCCACGACCTGCGGACCGAGGTGGTCCTGTTCGCCGCGGGGGAGTTCATCGACCGCGTCGAGGCAGCGGTCGCGGGCAGGGCGGGCAAAGACGCCCTGATCGCGTTCGCCGACGCCTACCGGTCCTTCGTGCCGGAGCGGCCCGGGCGGTACGAGGCGACGCGGATGCGGATCGCCCCGGCCGTCGCGGCCGGACCTCGGGTACCGGCGGACGTCGAGACCATCGGCCCGATGCTGCGCGCCTACGGGCTGACCGAGCCCGGTCTCGCGGACGCGGCACGGCTGTTGCGCAGCACCCTGCACGGCCACTGCGCCTCGGAGGTGAACGGGGGGTTCGGCGCGCCCGTGCCATGCGCACGTCCTGGGACCGGGCCGTAGAAGCGCTGCACTTCCTGCCGGAGCAAGGTCGAAGCGGTGGCAGATGTGGCCGCCCCGGCCGGGGCCGAAGCCGGAGGTCTGCCCGGAGGCCGACGTCTCTTGACGGGGCGTGTCTTCGGTGCCACAACTCCGTTTCGGCCAGCAGCTGTTGGATCCGAATCGGATGCCGGACGCAGCCGTCGGCCCTCGCGCTCCCGCATCGGGTACGAGGGTCGAGGAGGGCCCGGGAACGGGGTCCGGCCGACCGGAGGCGCGGCCAACCCGCCGTGAAGATCGGGTCGTTCCGGGTGCTCTTGTCATCTTGCTTTGTCTGCACATAAGTTGGCGCTTGCGACGTGTCCTACTGCCAGTGGGGGAGCCACATCATGGCCGCGAACGGACGGCACCGCAGATATCGGCCCAGCCGGCTGAACCGTGCCTCGCTCACCGTCACCGCCGGTGGTGCCGGCCTGGCGCTACCGCTCATCGCGGCCGCCCCGGCGGGCGCCGCGTCGCCGGACGTCTGGGAGAAGGTCGCCGCCTGCGAGTCCACCGGCGACTGGCACATCAACAGCGGCAACGGCTACTTCGGCGGTCTGCAGTTCTCCCGGTCGACCTGGGCGGCCTACGGCGGCACGGTCTACGCCCCGCGGGCGGACCTGGCAACCAGGAACGAGCAGATCGCCGTCGCCGAGAAGGTGCTCGAAGGACAGGGGCCCGGTGCCTGGCCGCGCTGTTCGACGCAGGCCGGGCTGGCCAAGGGCGGGAAGTCTCCCGACATCGCCCCGCAGTCGGAGCGCACCAGCCATGTCAGGAGCGGCGATGAGCGGCCCTCCGGGCGGTCGTCGAAGGAGAAGACCGCGGCGAAGCGGTCCTCCGCCCCCGTGACGCCGACCACCGTGCCCGGCAAGCACGAGTCGTACACCGTGGCCCGAGGCGATTCGCTCTCCGCGATCGCGCAGAGCGAGCGACTGGCGGGCGGCTGGCAGCGTCTCTACGCGGCGAACCGCGAGGTGGTGGGCGACGATCCGGATCTCATCTTCCCCGGACAGCGTCTGAACCTCGAAACGGCCCGGGCATCGAAAACGCGCTCCGCCGCGAGCCCGGCACCGGCGGCGCGAGCGAAGAAGGCGGAGACGAAGCCGTCGGCCGAGTCGCACCCGAGGACGGAGCCGCAGCGCCAGGAGGCCAGGCCCCATGACGGGGCCGCGAAGCCCGACACCCGGCCCGCGAAGTCCCAGGTCCAGGCGGCGAAGTCCCAGGGCGGGGCCGCCGTCTCGCCGCACCGGCGGGCCACGGATCCGCAGGACCGTGCCGCAGCGGCCCCGAGTCCGGCCACCGAGCCCCGGCGCCAGGCCGTGGAGCGGCACGAGACGGCGAAGCCCCCGCACCCGGCCGCGAAACCGAAAGCGAAGCCGAAGACGCCCTCGACGAGGGGCACCGAGGCCCGCCACCCGGCGCGGTCCGAGACGCGCCAGGGCCTCGTCGCGCCCGTGGGGGCGGGCGTCGGCACGCCGTACCACCGGGCCGGCGCCTGGGCCAGCGGCTTCCACACGGGTGTCGACTTCCCCGTCCCGACCGGTACATCGGTGAAGGCGATCGGCTCCGGCACCGTCGTCTCGGCCGGCTGGGCGGGTGCGTACGGGTACCAGATCGTCATCCGGCACGCCGACGGCAAGTACAGCCAGTACGCGCATCTGTCCGCGCTCCACGTACGGGAGGGGCGGCACGTCTCGGCGGGGCAGCGGATCGCGCGCTCGGGTTCGACCGGCAACGTCACCGGGCCGCACCTGCACTTCGAGATCCGCACCGGCCCCGGCTACGGATCGGACGTGGACCCGCTGGCCTACCTCAGGGCGGGCGGGGCCAGCGTCTGACGGCCCCGCGTCCGGCGGCTCCGGACCGGGCGTCCGCGCCCTCCGCGCGCCGCCGCCGGACCCTCCGTGCCCGGCCGCTCCACCGTGAGCAGCGCGATGCCGCCCGCGGCGATCGCGCCGCAGGCGGACGCGAGCACGATGCCCGTCGTGCCGTGCAGGAACCGCTCGTCGAACATGGTGATGCCGACCAGCGCGGCCGTCACCGGGTTCACCACCGTCACCGTGGCCAGCGGCGCGGTCAGCCCGGCTCCCCGGTACGCGGTCTGGGAGAGCAGCAGCCCCGCCCCGGCGAAGGCCGCGATCGCCGCCAGCGACGGCACGCCGGCCGCCACCGCGCCCGAACTCCACCGCACCGCCACCTCCTTCGTGAACACCGACGCCATGCCGAACGCGATGCCCGCGCCGACCGCGAGGACCACGCCGCGCGTCACCGGCCGGGGCACCGCCCCGGAGACGAGGAGGAGCGCCGCGAGCGCTCCGAGCGTCACCATCACGAGCCCCAGACGGTCCGGTCCGTCCAGCGTGTGCGCCCCGCCGTCCCCGGTGAGGGCGAGCAGACCCGCCAGGCCGACGGTCGCCAGGACCGCCCCGCGCCGGGCCGCTGCGCCAGGCCGACGGCGTACGAACACCGCGGCCATCGGCAGGGCGAAGACGATGGTGAGCGCCCCGAGCGGCTGGACGAGGCTGAGCGGACCGTAGGCCAGCGCCACCACGTGGAGCACCGCTCCCGTCCCGTTCAGCGTCACGGCGCCCCACCAGACGCGATCGCGCGCGAGCGCGAGCGCCCGGCCGTCCCCGGCCGCGGCCACGTGCTCCTGGAGGATCGCCCCGGCCGCGTAGGCGACCGCCGAGATCAGCGACAGGAGCACGGACAGCGCGAGGAAACTCATGTGCACCACCCTGTCGTCTCGAAGCCGCCGCGTCGTCGTACCTGAGTCGGCGATCACGTGTACTGCCTTGGTTGTACGGCGCACGGCCCGGTGTCCCTCTCGCGTCGACGGTCCACCCCGCGCGGGACCCCGGGGCGTCGTTCCCGAGAGGTACGGTGAACGCGGTCATGGTCGACGCCGGTCGTACGGCGCCACCGGCGGCGACGGAGAAGTGGGGGAGGACGGCGTGACGGACGAGTCGGCCGCGGCCTCGTTGGGCGGGTTCTTCGCCCTGCGCGCCACCGCGCCGCCCGAGGGCGCGCACCGGCCGCTGGCACTGCTGTACGCGGGCGAGACGGCACCGCTGTCCTCCCGCATCGACCTGGTCGCGGCGCGGCACCGGACGCACGAGCGCAGAGTCGCCGCCTCCATCGCGCAGTTGGGGCTCGCGGCGCGGCTCTGGTCGATCGCGCTCGGCCCGGCGGCGCTGACCGGGCGCTTCCCGGATCTGTCGCCCGACGCCCTGCGCTGGGACCCCCGGGCGAGCAGCCCCGACGACCTGTGGCTGAGCACCGCCGAAACGCTGCCCGGTACGGCCGAGCGGATACGGGAGGTGGTCCAGTACGGTCATCTCGTGCCGCTGGCCGAGGCGATCCACCGGGACGGCCCGCTGGCGGACCGGTTGTTGTGGGGCAACGCCGGATCGGCCCTGGCGGGTGCGCTGAGCCAGCTCGTCGACTGGGCGCGCGCGAACCACCGCCCCGATGTGGCCGCGAGGGCCCGCGCGCTGACCGCCGAGCTCTTCGACCACCCGGATCTGCGGAACACCGGCGCTCCGCACGACACGGCGTTCCGGCGCCGCAGTTGCTGCCTCTACTACCGCTGCCCGGCCGGAGGGCTGTGCGGTGACTGCGTCTTCAAACGCACCTGACACGCCTGACAAGGTCTGACATAGACAGGGTCTGACATATCTGACACGCCCGACGCGCTCGGCGCGACCGGTACGCCTGACAGGGTCTGGCACGTGTGGGACGGACCGGGGCGGGCCGACCCGGCCGGGGGGCGTGGTCGTGGGGCGGGCGGCGTCCCGCCCGCCCCACAGCTCAGCTGCTCAGTTCGAACTCGGCGCGGATGCGCTTGCCGACCGGCACGCGCTCGGCGGTCAGCCGGTCGCACAGCGCCACGACGATCTCCATGCCATGGCCTCCCGGGCGCGCCGGATCGGGCGAGAAGAACAAGGGAAGCGCCGTGCTGCTGTCGTACACCGTGACGCTGACGCGCTCCGCCGTTCCCTCCAGCTCCAGCAGATACGGTCCCTGCGAGTAGCGGTCCGCGTTGGTGACCAGCTCGCTCACGGCCAGCATCAGATCGCCGCGGGTGCGCTCGCCGAACACCGCGAGCCACTCGGCGGCCAGCCGGGCCAGGAAGCGGTCGGCCAGGGCACGGGCCCGCGCGATGCAGCCCGGCTCGCCGTCGAACACCTCGGCGCTGTGCAGAACCTCGGTGGGGCCGTGGTCGGCGGGACGGTCCGGGCGGGGACGGTCGGCCGGCCGTGCGGTGACCTGTTCGTTCATGTGCTCCAGCCAGGCGACGCAGGGGTGTTCGGTGTCGGCTTCTCGACGTTCGCCTACCCGCGACGAACGGTCTCACTCCGGGGAGCCGCCGCCCGCGTTCGCGGGCCCGGCGTGCTCCCCGACGGCGTGGAACTCCTCGACGGAGTGACGGGCGTACGGCTTTCGCGGCCGTGGTCACCGAGCGTGGCCCCGGCCGCACCGGAGGGAAGCATATGTGACCCGTCCATGCCGGAATCATGGGGGCGGAGCTGGGAGGGTGCGGCGATGGAACGGGCGCGCACCCGGACGGAACGGGGCCTCGGAGGGAGGCGGAGCGGGATCGGGACGGGACCGGGACGGAACGGGGCGCCATGGGGCCCGCACGGTACCCGGGGCCGGGGGAGCGGGACGCCGGACGGGCGGGCCGCTGGGGACGGCGCGGCAGGCCGCCGTGCCCCGGCCCTCGCGCGCGGGTCACGCGAACGGAGCAGCATCCGGTGCATGGCAGACTTGACCGGGGCGTTCCGCCCGGCAGGAGCAGGTGCGGCGGTCTCCGCCACGAGCGACGAGTGACAGAGGAATGGCAGTGACGGTGACAGAGGACGGTCCGGAGCTCGTTTCCGGTACGGAGGAGTTCGGTCCCGGCATCGATCCGGAGCGGCTGGCCGTCTGCCTGAGCGTGCTGGAAGAACTCGACGGCATCGAGATCGATCACCCCGACGCCATCGCCGTACGCCGCGCCACGGCCGGGATCTACCGGACCGTCAAGCAGCGCCGCCGTCAGGAGCGCCGCGCCGCGAAGACCGCCCACGACAAGGCCGTCACCGAGGCGACCGCGACCGGTTCGGCCGACCGGATCGACGACGAGACCAACGGCGTCCTGCCGTCGTCCTCCACGGCGTCCGAGATCGCCGGCATCCTTCAGCGCCCGCGGTCCTGCTACATCTGCAAGACCCGGTACGTGGAGGTCGACGCGTTCTACCACCAGCTGTGCCAGCCGTGCGCCAGGGAGAACCGGGCGCGCCGCGACGCGCGCACCGACCTGACCGGGCGTCGCGCGCTCCTCACCGGCGGCCGCGCGAAGATCGGTATGTACATCGCGCTCCGACTGCTGCGCGACGGCGCGCACACCACCATCACCACCCGCTTCCCCAACGACGCCATCCGCCGCTTCAAGGCGATGCCGGACAGCGACGAGTGGATCCACCGGCTGAAGATCGTGGGCATAGACCTGCGCGACCCCGCCCAGGTCGTCGCGCTCGCCGACTCCGTCGCCGCCGAGGGCCCGTTGGACATCCTGATCAACAACGCGGCGCAGACCGTACGCCGTTCGGCCAACGCGTACAGCGAACTGGTCGGCGCGGAGTCGGCCCCGCTCCCCGCGGGCGAGCTGCCCGCCGCCGAGGTCATCGGAGCCTTCGGCAGCGGCTCCGTCGACCGTGTGGCGGCCCTCCCGGCCGCCCGCCAGGAGGGTCTGAGCGCGCAGGACGTCACCGAACTAGCTCTGGTCAGCGGATCCGCCTCGCTGGAGCGGATCGCCGCGGGCCGGGCGATCGACGCGGGCGGTCTGGTGCCCGACCTGCACGACACCAACAGCTGGATCCAGACGGTCGACGAGGTCGAACCGATCGAGCTGCTGGAGGTCCAGCTCTGCAACTCCACCGCGCCGTTCATCCTCATCAGCCGGCTCCGGCCGGCCATGGCGGCGACCGCGGCCAAGCGCGCCTACGTGGTCAACGTCTCCGCCATGGAGGGCGTCTTCAGCCGCGGCTACAAGGGAGCGGGCCACCCGCACACCAACATGGCCAAGGCCGCGCTGAACATGCTCACCCGCACCAGCGCCCAGGAGATGTTCCAGAGGGACGGCATCCTGATGACCGCCGTCGACACCGGCTGGATCACCGACGAGCGTCCGCACCCCGACAAGATCCGCCTCGCGGAGGAGGGCTTCCACGCCCCGCTCGACCTGGTCGACGGCGCCGCCCGCGTCTACGACCCGATCGTGCGCGGCGAGGCGGGCGAGGACCTGTACGGCTGCTTCCTCAAGGACTACGCGCCCGCCAACTGGTAGCCGCCGGGAATTGATCACGCCCGTCGTCCGGTGATCGGCGGGCGCTCGGGGCCACGGACCCGGCCGGGAGCATCCTCCTGGCCGGGTTTTGCCGTATGGAGTGGCCAAAAGTGACCTATGGCACACGTTCCATCGAGCGGGATCATGCTCATTTGGTTACTCTGATGCGAACGGATGTCATCGGGGAGTTCACAAAATCCTCCCCGACCGTCCAGGGACAGGCTCGTCAACCGAGTCGCCGTCCCGCCCCGCATACGGCGCCACCGCGACCGAACGTTCTTTTCCCTGCCCCTCACGGGTGGTCGACTCCCGGAATGAGGCCGGGAAGTCGGCGGCGCCCCGGGTTACGCGACACGAAGGAGTGCGCGGTGACGACACCAGAGCTGACGAAGCAAGAGAAGCCACCGGCCGAACGGTACGGAGAGCGGGCGCGGCGGCCCGAGAAGCTCCGGAACATCGAGGTCTGGGCCAGGTCCGCGCCGATCAGACTGGCCGGCTACGAGGACGACCTCGCCGAGCCGCACATCCTGCCCGGCATCGACTGACCGCTCCGCGCCGGGGCCCCGGGGCCGGCCTCCGACCGCGGGGACGGCCCCGGAGCCCCGGCACGTGCCCTGGGCGCCCTCAGAGCCGCCCGTCCGGCCGGAACCCCCCAGTCCGGCCGCGCAGGGAGGGCGCGAGCGCGACGGGCGGCATGAAGTCCCGTACAAAGGTCCGGTGCCACCATCGCCCGGTGGCCCACAGCTCGCGCCAGGTCGTGTACCGGTAGCGGTACAGCCGGGCGCGGACATGGGTGGGCGGGGCGTCCGGGAACGGGTTGTGGCGCAGGAGCCGCAGGGTGTCCCGGTCGTTCTCCAGCAGCCGCTCCACGAACGGGCCGAACCAGGGGCCCGCGTAGGCGGGGGAGAGCGCCGCGAACCACATCAGCCAGTCGAGCCGCAGATGGTACGGGGCGAATTGCCGGGGCAGCCGATGCGGGTCGCCCGGCTTGCCGCGGAACCCGTACTCCCGCCAGACCGTGCCCTCGTGGAGCACCTCCTCGTCCGTGCCCTCGACCACGACCTCCAGCCGTACCCGGCTGATGCTGCCGAACGCGCCGTAGGTGTTGACCAGATGCAGCGGGTCGAACGAGCGGTTCATCACCTGGCGCCGGGAGACCAGATTGCGCGCCGGACGGTAGCTGAGGAACAGCACCAGCGCGGTGACGGCGATGACGACGATCTCGTACCAGAGCGGCGGCGCGGACTGCGTCGGCGGCTCGGCGAACAGGGACCAGTCGACGGCGGGCAGGGCCAGCGTGATCGTCAGCCAGTTCAGCCAGGCGAAGTTCCCCGAGACCACCAGCCACAGCTGGGTGACGATCATCAGCCCCGCGGCGGCGCTCGCCACCGGCTGCGGAGTGAAGAGGAACACCGGCACGAGGAGTTGGGTCACATGGTTCGCCGCCACCTCGATCCGGTGCACCGGCTTCGGCAACCGGTGGAAGAACCAGCTCAGCGGCCCCGGCATCGGCTGCGTCTCATGGTGGTAGTACAGGCACGTCAGCCTGCGCCAGCACTCGTCGCCCCGGATCTTGATCAGCCCGGCGCCGAACTCCACCCGGAACAGCACCCAGCGCAGCAGCCACAGCACCAGTACCGGCGGAGCCGTGTGCGCGTTGCCGAGGAACACGGCGAGGAAGCCGGTCTCCAGCAGCAGCGATTCCCAGCCGAAGCCGTACCAGGTCTGGCCGACCTGGACGATCGACAGGTACAGCGCCCACGGCAGCGCCCAGAGCGCCATCGCGGCCCAGAGCGGGACGTACGAGTCCGCGCCCGCGAGCAGGGCGACGGCGAGGGCACAGCCCGTCCAGGCGACGCACGCGAAGAAGCGGTCGGAATAGTGGAGCCGGAACAGACCGGGCGCGTCGCGCCAGTCCGTGCGCCGAAGGAAGTCCGGCACGGGCAGCATGCCGCGTTCACCGATCAGCGCCCGGAACTGGAGCGCGGCGGCGAGGAAGGCGAACAGGTAGACCCCGGCCAGGGCCCGCTGGAAGATCAGCCGGCTGAGCCAGTACCCGTCCGCGGTGAACCACTGCATCACCTCCAGTATCGGCTCGGCGGGGCGCCCCGGCCCTTCAACCCGGCGCGCCCCGTCCGCTCGGACTGCCCGTCCCGTCCTCCTGGACGGACCCGTCCCGACCCCTCAGCCCCGCGCGTCCCGGCCCTCGGCGACGAGGCGGCCCAGCGCGAGGCCGAGCCGACGGGCGTACCACCGCTGGACGACCGGCACCAGTGGCCCGGCGAGGCGGCTGTACCACGCGGCCGGGCGGCTGAACGCCATGACGGTGAACCACACCGACCCGTCGTCCGCCAGGTCCACCACGAAGCACTCCTCGCCGCACTCCGGGTGCCCGGCCTCCGTTCCGTAGCCGAAACCGACGCGCTCGCGCTCGTACGCCGTCCAGACGACGCGGCAGGGTGCGGTGAACCGGAACGGGCCGACGCCCAGGGACACCCGGACACCGGCCCCCGGCTCGGCGCGGGCGGCCGAGGCGCTGATCCGGGCCCCGCTGCGGCGATGCATGCCCCAGCCGGTGACCGCCGCGCCCGCCGCCTCGAAATCGGCCCGGCCGCGACCGACGCGGGCTCGGTGGTGGAGGTGGTGGTACCCGTGGGGGAGCGGACCGAGGCGGGTGGCGCCGACCTCGGGGTAGGTGAGCGTGCTCATGCGGGCCTGCCTTCGTGGGGTACGGATCCGGACCAGCAGATTTGAACGCGTTCAAGACTGCTCGGCGTGACTCTACGATCCCTCTTGAACGTGTTCAAGAGGGATCGTAGAGTCACGCCGAGGCGCGGGGGCGGGGCCGGGGGCGGGGGGGCGCCGGGCGGGGGGGGGGGCCC